>JAQUOA010000294.1 GCA_028749215.1 Bacteroidota bacterium | reverse complement strand
CCTCATCTAGCAGAGCTGTTGATGAATAAACAGCAATCGATGCAGTTGGACACTCTTTTGAAAGAGAGAGAATCGATCATTCGTGAATTGAACAGGCTTGTACCGAAAGAAAGGAAGATGCCATGAAACGGAAAATAATCATCAATCTTTTGCTGCTGGTGTTGATGTCCTGCGGCTGCAACGACTACACCATTAAAACGAAAATAAATCCTGACGGATCGTTTGAGAAAACCATTGTGTGCGACGGAGATTCTCTCGGAATCTATCAGCTCCCGCTTCCGTTTGTTTTTTCAAACGGATGGAAAATAGATATACAGGAAAAATCCGGAACGCAAAAGGGTTTTATCACCACGGCAACAAAAAAATATGCCGGTGTGGAGGAGCTGCAAGCGGAATACACCAAAGGGAAAGATTCTGTTAAACTGAACATCTCCAGCCGCATTGAAAAAAGATTCCGGTGGTTCTTCACGTATTATATCTACGAAGAAACTATTCCGGCATTTGGATTATTTATGCAATCAGTACCAATTGACAGCTTCTTCACGCCGAAAGAACTCGGTCTTTTGAAGGATACAAAGGACAGCCTTCTGAAGAAGAGATACGATGACTATCATGAGCAAAACATTGCCGGTGAATTCATAGAAAACCTTATTGTTAGATCACAGGAATTGAACGATCCTTTACTTTCTCGTTCGCATTGGGAGGAACATAGAAAATCTCTTACCCTCTCACTTCTCGAAAGCGAAAAAGAGGATAAGGGGAAGGGTGATAAGACTGCTAATATTGAAAGAATCATTGAAAAAACATTTCAGACTTCATCAGTCCGAAAGTTACGCAGTGCAATTGATACCTCGCTCAGCAACATTATGAGAAAAATGGAAATAGAAGGTAAACTTGGTGTTTCTTATAAAAATGAAGTGGTGATGCCGGGGATACTTATCACATCCAATTCTGAAAAAGTTGAAGGGAACAAACTGATGTGGGATTGTAAACCGGATCAATACTTCGATGTTGTTATGACAGCAGAATCGCGAATGGTGAATGTGTGGGCGATGATTGTGACGGTTGTTGTCTGTGCGGCTTTACTTGTTGGTTTACTGTTTCCTTTAATACGTCTAAAGAAAAAAATGGTGTAATCTATTTCTTTTTTATTTTTTCCACTTTAATAATATTGGTCGGGCACATTTTTGACGCAATGAGATTTGCTTCCAATTCGTCATCACCGACAATGAGTATTGTTGCATTTCTCTTTTGTGTTCCGCCGACCAGCACGCTCTTTCCGTCTTTTTTGGAAACCCGCCATCGGTCAGGCGCAACTTCAACGCACGCATTACAGCCGATACATTTTTTTCTGAAGTGAGTAATACGAATCATAATTTAGTTTTCATAAAAAATATCTCACGCAAAGTCGCAAAGAGAAAAATAAATTTTATATCCTTTGCGGCTTTGCGTGAAAAAATCATACTTTTTCGATGGAAACTAATTTATAAAGAGAGTCGGATGGGCGCATAATCTCTTGAAGTGGAAAGGTGATTTCATCTCCTTTTACAGCACGCTGTACCGATACATCGTTCACCTGCAGTTCGTTGATTGTTCCGTGAATGTATCCCGTGGTCGGACCGGTAATAATAATTTCATCGCCGACGTCAAGCGACTGCGCCTCCATTTTGAAATGCGCGATCTTCGGCTTGGGGAAATAGTTCATTCCTTTTGCCACATACACTTTGCGTTTTGTTGACTGCGATTCCACAGTGTTTGACCATTCGCCAAGAGTTCTTCCGAGATAGTACCCATCCCAAAATCCGCGGTTGTACACAGTGGAGAGTTCATTTTTCCATTGAACAATCTTCTTTGGCGTATACGTTCCTTCGCCGATTGCCTGCACCGCTTCTTTGTAGCATTTGGTTGTTGTGTAGACATAATCAGCGGCGCGCCCGCGTCCTTCAATCTTCAGCACCGTCACACCGGCATCAACAATCTTATCAAGAAAATCGATGGTGCAGAGATCTTTTGCAGACATGATGTATTCGTTGTCGATTTCCAATTCATAACCCGTTTCTTTATCCGTTACAATATAATCACGTCGGCAGTTTTGAATACATGCCCCACGGTTTGCCGAAGAAAAATGTGTGTGCAGACTTAAATAACATTTGCCGGAGACTGCCATGCAAAGCGCGCCGTGCGCAAAGACTTCTATTTGAATCAGCTTTCCCGACGGCCCGCAAATATTTTGGCGTTTAATTTCGCGTGTCATATCGGCAACCTGCGAGAGGGACAGCTCTCGCGAAAGTACCATCACATCGGCAAAGGTGGAGAAGAATTCCACTGTTTCAATATTGGTGACGTTTGCCTGCGTGGAAATATGCACTTCCATATTTTTTTTCCTCGCATACATCAACACAGCATGATCCGCTGCAATGATGGCGGTGATACCTGCTTCTTTTGCCGCGTCAACAATGTCGCGCATCAGCCGCAGATCGTGGTCGTAGAGAATGGTATTGAGAGTGATGTACGATTTTGCATTATGCTCGGCGCACAGCGCTGCAACCTTTTTCAGATCATCCGTCGTGAAATTGTTGGATGATTTTGCGCGCATGTTCAACTGCTCAACGCCGAAGTATATGGAATCTGCGCCTGCTTTCAGTGCTGACGAGAGCGCTTCCCACGAACCGGCGGGAGCCATGATTTCAATTTGATTTTTCATGATTAAAGATACGGATTGGAAGTGAATTGAACAAACGGAGTAGAAGATCCGAAAAATAAATTTACCACGGAGGCACAGAGACACAAAGGTTGTTTGGTCTTTTGTCATGCCAGCGTACGCTGGCATCCATCATTCAAAACCTTAAAGCTATAGATTGTCGACGAGGCAATCTATAAAACCTTTTATACATATTTTTATTTCACTTTCCTTGCAAATCCTTGTTCGACTTCATTTTTGACAACAGCCCAATCTTTTACCTCACCCCGTTTGCTTTGTTCAACCGATTCATACAACCGTTTTTTTTGGTCGCTGTTTAATTCATCCAAAATATCGAGCTTGTTGTTTTGATACTCGCTCAATGCTTCATACAATTCCGCAAGCAATTTAGGATCATCAATGGAATCAATTAATTGATGAAATTTTTCTTTTACCGTC
>JAQUOA010000293.1 GCA_028749215.1 Bacteroidota bacterium | reverse complement strand
GCGTGGTTCGATTTCCAAAATTTTTGCCAGCAGCTTATTGACGAGCTCTTGCTGAATGGGGTAACGAAGCATACGATTACGTTTTCATACCACCATGCCGGTAAAGAACTCTATTCCGATAAGTACGTGCTGCACCACATTATTTCAAATCTGCTTGCCAATGCAATTAAATACTCTCATCCTAACGGCGAGATCGTATTCACCATAACCGATACCGACAGTTCGCTGGTGCTGACATTCAGCGATCACGGCATCGGGATTGAGTCTGAAGATATAAAACATTTGTTCGAACCATTTTCCCGCGGCTCCAATGTCGGCAATCAATCGGGCACCGGTTTGGGTTTGTACATTGTGAAAAAATATGTTGATATGGCAAATGGAACTATTCATGTGGAAAGCACCAAAAATGCCGGCTCGGTATTCACGGTAACACTACCAATCATTCATGAACACGCGTAAGTAATTTTGTATCTATGGCTAAAATTCTTGTCATTGATGATGATCAACCAATTCGCACCGGCATTCGCGATTTGCTCGAAGTAAAAGGGTACACCGTTTTTATTACCGACAACGGCAAAGACGGAATTGCATTCGCGCAGGAACTCTCGCCGGATTTGATCATTTGCGATATCATGATGCCGAAGATTGACGGTTACGACGTTCTTAAAACTTTAAAAGATGATCCGGCGACCGCACTCATTCCATTTATCTTCATCACGTCAAAATCTGAAATGACCGACTTGCGGCATGGCATGGGGCTTGGTGCGGATGATTATATCGTGAAGCCATTTTTTGCCAACGATCTGTATCAATCCATTGAAGCACGTTTGAACAAGCAGCACTTGCTGACTCAGCAGCTGATTAAAACACAAAAAGAAGAATTAAAAAAACCCGGAGAAAAAAAGTCGCCGCAGGAACACGTGTTTGTGATGGATGGAAATCAAATTCAGTTCATTAAAATTGCCGGTATTGAATGTATCACGGCTTTCAGTGAGTATACCAACGTGTACATGGATAACGGTAAGAAAATTGTCGTCCGAAAATTTTTGAAAGAGTGGGAAAGCTTTTTACCCGAACAGACGTTCCTGCGGATTCACCGCTCCACTATTATTAATCTGGAATTCGTCGTGAAGATAGAAAAATTTTTTAAGCGCTCGTACATCGTGCACTTAAAAAACATCAACCAGCCCTTTACCATTAGCCAGCGTTACACCGCAAAATTAAAAACGTACAACCTTTTCTAAATTGTCGTTCGCTCAGCTTGTGTCCCCAAAGTCATGAGAAAACGAATCGTTCCTGAATGACAGAGTGCCAACCATTCCATAGTATCATAATTTCAACGTCATTTTTCTTATAGGGTAGATAAAATCGCGTTGTGCAAATTTAAGTTCTTGACATTTACTGTCGATTTCTTTACTCTTGTAAAATTCAATTTCAGACAGGGGAGTCTTAAATTGGTTGCCATTTCACGCCTTATCCTTCATATCATCATTCTTGGAATTTTCCTGTTGACGCCAGCATTATATAGTGCCGGCGGCGATATTAGTTCTACTCGGATGCCGCCAAACCACCTGTCAGAAACTGGGCTCTACGTCAATATTAATTCAAAGACTATAGCACCGGAGAATCTCTCGTTCGCCCCTCAGTATCCGTTGTGGTCAGATGGAGCGATGAAGAAGCGATGGATCTACCTGCCGCCAAAGCAAACCATAGATGCAAAACATATCGATGACTGGGTCTTTCCTGTCGGCACCAAGTTTTGGAAAGAATTCTCGTTCGGTAAGAGAGTTGAAACTCGCTATCTCGAAAAGATCAGTAAGAGCTCGTGGAATTTTGCAACGTACATTTGGAACGATGATGAAACAGAGGCCGTACTGGTTTCAGAAAATGGATTGAAAAACTATGTGCAGATTGCGGCGGGTATCAGACACGATATACCCGGTAAAATAGATTGCAAAGCATGTCACGAAGGCCAAGGAAGAGATGTCGTGCTTGGCTTTAATGCATTACAGCTTTCACCAGCCCGCGATCCCAATGCTCTCCATTCTGAGCCGGTCACTCACGACATGATCAATTTCAATGACCTCATCAGACAAAAACGCATCTCAAACGTTTCAAAACGTTTTATTGACAAACCACCGATGATTGAGGCTGCTACACCGCGTGAACGTGCTGCGCTTGGATACTTGACTTCTAATTGCGGGGGATGCCACAACTCCACCGATCCTCTTTCCTCTGTTGGAATGTTTCTGAAATATAAGCTTACCAATAATTCCAATCAAAAAAAATTATCAACAGTTATCGGACATACAAGTAAATATAAAATTCCTACAATCCCCGGTGACCAAAGTTTTAGAATTCTCTCCGGCGACCCGACAAGAAGCGTTGTTACGTATCGAATGGGTACAAGAAATCCATATATCCAAATGCCGCCGCTCGGAACAAAAATCATCGACACGATGGCTTTGAATTTAATTACAAATTGGATCAAAGAGGATCTGACAAAAAGCGAAACGGCACAATTTTTTCACAACCAATAAGGGGAGGTAAGTTATGCTGCAACAAAAAAACGTTATTCTCATTGTCACAGGATTTTTTTTCATACTAGCAGCTGCATCGTCTACGATGATAGGGCAGCAAAAATCTGATCCAAAGAAAATAAAACGGGGCATGTATCTCGTCAACACAATCGGATGCAACGATTGTCACACACCGTCCAAGATGGGACCGAACGGACCAGAAAAAGATATGACACGCTTGCTTTCCGGTCATCCGCAAGAATTAGTTATGCCTCCTGCTCCAACCCTTCCTCCGGGACCTTGGATGGCAACAATGTCGGCTACGATGACCGCATGGGCTGGTCCTTGGGGCGTCAGTTTCACTCGCAACCTGACACCTGATAAAGAAACCGGACTTGGTACATGGACTGAGAAAAATTTTATCGAAACCCTCCGTAACGGCCGAGAGCTGGGCAAAGGACGCCCAATCCTTCCTCCTATGCCATTTGATGTCTATCGGAATATGACCGATGATGACCTTGGGTCCATCTTTGCATACTTGCAGTCAATACCTGCCATTAGCAACAAAGTCCCGGTTCCAATTGCACCTTCACAAGGTCAACCGATGGAAGAACATAAATAAAATATCTCG
>JAQUOA010000292.1 GCA_028749215.1 Bacteroidota bacterium | reverse complement strand
GCTTTGTTTGCGGCAAGAAATCCAATTCTCCATCCGGTCATGGAATAAGCTTTTGACACACCGTTCACGGTGATGATGAGATTTTTTATTTCCGGAATAGATGCGAGACTAAAATGCTTCACTCCGTCGTAAATTACTTTTTCATAAATCTCGTCGGCAATGACATAGATGCCGGTTTTCTTCACAACGTCGGCAATTGCTTCCAGTTCTTGCTGCGAGTACACCGATCCGGTTGGATTTGATGGAGAGCAGAGGATCAGCGCCTTGGTTTTTTTGCTGATTGCTTTTTTAAGCTGGGCAACTGTCATCTTAAAATCTGTCTTCTCCGTGGTCTTCACAATGACTGGAACAGCATCAACTAACTTTACCATTTCGGGATAGCTGACCCAATATGGTGCTGGGATAATTACTTCATCACCTTTGTTGCAAATTGCCTGCAATGCGTTGTAGATGGAATGTTTTGCTCCGTTAGAAACGAGGATTTGCGATGCATCCACGTGAATGTTATTATCTCGTTTCAATTTCTCGACGATTGCTGTTCGAAGCTCCGGTATGCCCGCATTGATGGTGTACTTCGTAAAATTTTCTTCAATGGCTTTTACCGCAGCCTGTTTAATATGCTGCGGCGTTGGGAAATCCGGTTCGCCTGCGGTTAAGCTGACGACATCTATTCCTTCTGCTTTCATTTTTTTTGCCAAAGCCGTCAAGGCGAGCGTCTGCGACGCCTCGGCTTGTGCTACTTTTTTTGATAATGATTTCATTTCTTTATCCTTTCAAAATAAAACTTTACTTCGGGGATTTACAATCACTTTGTGTTCGTTACACCAAAGTATTTTTAATCCGCTAAAGTATCGTAGTAATTAACGTGTTTTCAACTTTTGATCTAATAGTTTTTGAACTGCTGTAGGTACCAAATCCTTTACATCGCCCCCGAGGCGTGACACCTCGCGGATGATGCTGGAATTTAGGTATGTGTATTTTTCGTGCGGCATCAAAAACACGGTAGTGATTGTTGGTGCCTGCTTGCGGTTCATCAGCGCCATTTGGAATTCATATTCGAAATCCGAAACGGCACGCAAGCCACGAATGAGCGCGGAAGCTTTTTTCTTTCGAGCGAAGTTCACCAGTAATCCGCTGAACGCATCAACGGAAACATTTTTTAATTTTATTTCTTTCACAGCAGAACGAATGAGTTCCATCCGTTCTTCGGTTGTGAACATCGGTGTTTTCGATGAGTTCACGGCGACGGTGACGATCACCTTATCGAACAAATGTGAAGCGCGCTCAATAATGTCGAGGTGACCCTTGGTAATAGGATCGAAAGTTCCTGGGTAGAGTGCGATTTTCATTGTTCAATCTTTTTATGTTGGAAAAACGAAACATTGGTGCGCCCGTACTCTTTATGGGCGACAATTTCCCAGAGCGAGCCGGGATGAAATTCAAATCGTGCCGGATGTTCAATGATAAGATAGCCCCCTGCTGCGACAATATCTCGTTCAAAAATTTTTGTCGGCAGGTCAGCTAACGCCTCCAGCGCGTACGGCGGATCAGCAAAGACCACGGAATATTTTGTCAGCGACGATTGCAAAAATTTTTCTACATCGCCAAATACAACCTGTGCATTCCCGTTTGCACCGACCGTATCCAAATTCATTTTTAAAAATTGAAGAGCGCTTCTGCTGTTTTCAACGAAGACAACACGCTGTGCGCCGCGGCTCAATGCTTCAATGCCGACGCTTCCGCTTCCGGCATATAAATCCAGCACCACCGATTGGGTCCAATCGACCCGCGATTGCATCACGTTGAAGATAGCCCCTTTTACTTTGTCGGTAGCAGGACGCACCGAATTGTCTGCCACTGTTTTCAGAATTCGGTTTTTATATTTTCCTGCAATCACTCTCATTCTTCTTCTCGAACTCCTAAACCAACTGCTGCTGTGTACTCTTGTTTCTTTGCTTTTATCTCATCGATATTTTTTAAAGTCGGAGGGAGAGAAACTCTTTTAAATGGATCTGACAGTTCAACCGGAAACGGAGATATTTGTTTCAGCTGGGCTTCGAGTTTTGCATTCACCATTCGTCCATGCAAATAAATAACATCAGCCTGATGTTCCCGTGCGTAGTTGTCGATGATAGACATATCCGAACCGTCCCATCTCAACGTTCTGATGTCCGAATTTTTTCCGTTGACAAGAAGGCTTGCATCCAGCGTCTCTTCATCAACGCCGATCACCACCGTGCGTTTTGATCCGATGTGTGGAAAGCTGAATGTAAGACAGCTTTCGGCGCAAAATTGATCGATGTCCACGACGTGAAGCGAACCGTGTAATTTTTCGCAGACGTTGTTCAAGAAATTAATAAATGATTTCTTCACCGAAATCACCATGGCATGGTCGCCCGGTTTTCCGTCGTTGCCCACCAAGGCGTACGGTGAAATAACGTACTTATCCGGGTCAGCGTCGGGATAAAAATTTTTTAACTCCCATTCAAGGTGGGCGTTAAATTCATCATCGTTTAAAGACATCTCTACTGGCATGGCTTGCACCATAGCCATGGTGCTGTTCAGTCCAAAGGAAAAGAAATGAGCTCCGCCGCCGATCTTTTTTATGAATGTTTGAATCTCTTTGACGAATGTCCGCTCTCGTCCGCCGGCGCCAACCTCGGTTTGCACTTCAGGGCTGTCGAAATTTATCGCAGAGTCAAACGATCCTGCCGCCGTCAGCGTTTTTCCTTTTGGGCTATGCGCTATTTCTACGGCAGTGATATGAGATCGTTCAATAATAAATGCGAGGTACCGTTCAGTATTTTTCATTGAACCTCGATGTATGGTTTGAGTTTATCAAATTTTTTTTCGCCGATGCCTTTGACTTTTTTCAAGTCGTTAATTGTTTTGAAAGATCCATTCTCATCGCGATAGAGAATGATGCGTTCTGCCATCACTTCACCAATGCCGGGCAACAGCATTAACTCTTTCTTCGAAGCTGTCCTGATATTGATTTTTGTTTTAAGTGAATCGATCCCCGAAAATGAACTGTCCGAATTTAATAACTTTGACCGTTCATAGAAGAGAGAATCAGAATGTGAATAATCAAAGCGCTGCTGCGACGGCTGCCCCACGTATGTTTTGTACACCTTCAGTGCAACACCTGCCAAAAAGATCGCC
>JAQUOA010000291.1 GCA_028749215.1 Bacteroidota bacterium | reverse complement strand
TTTTTCATATCGCCTTCCACATCTTCCATATCTTTGATCACTTCACGCCCAACGTTGATAAGAAGTGCAAACACCGCCGGCATCATTGCCTGCTTAATATTTCCAACAGCAGCACCGCCGTAGATAAACGCAAGCCCCGTCAAAAATCCAACAATGAGATTTCCAAAGAGCGGCGTTGATTTAAAAATATAGCTGTAAAAAAAGATTGTCGGGACAGCAAAAATGGCAATGAGAAATGCCGACCATGAAGCAGAATAACTCATCATCAATCCGGCAACGGTAAGTCCTGCATAGAACAGTGCGGCATCAAATTTTGTTACCGCTCCGCTCGGTAACGGACGATTCGGCTTATTGATCTTGTCAATTTCAATATCAAAAATATCATTGATCACCATTCCACCGCCGCCGATGAGAGCGCCGCCAAGCGACGCAAACATCATCTGAAGAAATTGTGCTTTCGTTCCCCCCGCTAAAATACAGGAGACAAAAATAGAAAGCGCCGTGATGACAAAATTTGAAGGTCGGAGTAAAGCGATATACTGTTTCATTAAAACTCGTTGATGATTCCTACATGAATTTTTCCGTTGCTAAAACTATCTCCCTTGCCAAGCGCATAACTGATACTTAAAATTCCCAGCCCCGTTTCTACATGCGCGCCGACACCATACCCGTAAATATTTTTTTCTTGAAATGTAATATTGAGCAGGGCGTCTGCGGGACGAGAAAAATATCCGGCGTCCGTAAATCCAAATAACGACGAAGCCCTGCCTGTAATAAATCGATACTCCAAGTTTAACCAAGCTAGTTTAGAGGCATAAAATTGATTTTCCCGATACCCGCGAACCGTTGTCGTGCCGCCAAATTGGTAAAGATCGCTCACTTCTAACCGGGACGAGGTCGTTTGTTTCCCGTGAACACCCAGCATCACCACTTGCCGAAAGAATGTCGATACATACGCTTCAGCATCAACCGAAAATTTTTGAATGGTAAATTTTTTCTCCTGTGCAAGATACAAATAATTTTGCGGAACCGAGATATTTTTTGTCCCCTGCTGCACTGCCGTTGAATACTTTACACCACGCAGCGGGTTGCGCAAATTATCCCGCGTATCGTACACAATTTCACCTCCGGCAAACACTGTTTGACTTTCAAACACAGAAAATTGCTGCAAATCCGCTGACGGATACACGCTTTCGGTCGACGCCGTTCCGGCGAACATCAGCTCTTCAGTGACAGCATATTCTCCGCGAAAATTAATTTTCGTTTTTACGTACGATGAATCTTGTTTGCGCTGATTGAACAATATGCCTACACTCAGCGGAATATTAAAAACCCACGGTTCGTAATATTGCAACTCCAGCTCTTGTGTCACTTCCGTTTCCCGCACCCATTTCACCATGGCTTTGCGTCCGGTGCCGAATAAATTTCGCATCGCGATAAAAACATTCCCGTTAAAATAGCCGTCGTTAACATTGGGTGTCGTCGGCGGCACATAACCGACAATACCGTCGAACGTGTTCACGTTCCCTTCCTTTATGGTAATCAACAATCCGCCGTGGAGAGAATCGCCGACGGAATTTGTGAGAACATAGAGCTGAGGTTCCGACACGGAAGAAAAAATCTGCATACGTTCCAGGCGACGGCGGATTCTTCCTACTTTTTCTTCAGAAAATATTTCTCCTTTGTGCAATCGCGCTTCGCGGGCGACAACATTTGGAGATGTTGAAGTGTTTCCTTCAACCTGAATTTCATCAAGATACACTTTTGCGCTTTCGTCAATGATCAAATGGATCATCAGTTTTGAACTATCAGTCGGATCTATCCGGACGCTGTCACTTTGCACTTTAGTAAACGGAAATCCATTGTTCGAATAATAAGTTAGGATTGATTGAATATCAGATTCAAGCTGGAAACTGTTCATTGGAGATCCTGTTGAAGTTTCCATGAGCGGCAGAAGTTTCCGTTCGTCAAAGGACGTGTTGCCTGAAAATGATATCTCGGAAATTGTCGTCCGCACTCCTTCATCTAGATACAATTCAATTGCGACAGATTGTGAATCTACAGAAAATATTCTTTTCACAGAATCGAACCGGAAAAAATAAAACCCTTCTGTTCGGTACAGCTCAACAATGGAAGTTTGAACCCTTTGAAGAGATGACTGGCTGAGCGAGTCACGGACTTTCAGCGGAATATGTTCGGCTAATTGGCGCGGAGAAAAAAATGAAGCCTGAAAGAATTGAATCGAACGGACAACTGCTTTCGTCTGCCCATCACTCATCGTCACAGCCAAAAACAACAAAAGCCATCCTGCGTGAGCGGACAGCTTTCGAAAAATTATCAATGGTGCAGTTTTCATTCAACGTCCCATGCAGACGGGACACATTTCAATATTTTAATCGTTGCAGTAAATCCCAAATAGGTGTGAGCAATTTGTAATCGCCGAATCCTGTTTCATCCACAAAAACTACCTGGCGGTTGTAATCATAGTATGACCACACTTCATACGGCTTAGAATCAATATCAAACGGATGCCGCTCAACATTGTTCGGCGAACCGAACAAAATAAAGACCATCCCCATATCGGTGCGCCAACCCGGGATGTAGTGCGAAAAATTCTTATTCGCATACTCCACACGGCTGTAGTACTCTTCCATGAATTCATTTCGTTTCGTATCCGGATTCGGATCGCGCTTCCGCCAAAACTCTTCAAACAATTTTCTTTTCTCTTCTTCGGTTTTCGCATTTATAATCTCGTCGTATTCTTTTTCCTTCGCGATGTAATGCATCTGCCGAATGGCCAAATCCAGATCGGCAACGCTTAACGGAACATTACCCCACCGCACAATAAAGACTTTCTGTTTTACGGCCGGAGTTGTTTTGTCGGCATTCATCAACGACCGCGCCTCGACTGTTACTGTGTACGAGCCTGTTGCATATTGTGTGCTGTCGAAGCGTGCAATCATTTGAGACCGCGTATTTTGCATGCGGTAGGTCTGAAATTTACTCAACAGCTGTTTCCCTGTGAAATTTGTAATGATGTAGCGCAATTCCAACGAATCAGGCTTCTGCGGTGAATACAATTCAAAAAAAAGGTAGAACACGTTGTTGTTCTCCCCGACATTCCCGGGAATATTCGGAACAAGGTTTCGCTTTTCGCCCTCGGTGGTCAC
>JAQUOA010000080.1:8237-11693 GCA_028749215.1 Bacteroidota bacterium | reverse complement strand
TTTCTTCTTTGCAACCCCCTCTCAGTCTCCCCCTTTCAGGGGGAGAAGCGCTCATTCCCTCCCCTGCAAGGGGAGGGTTAGGGTGGGGTCAAAAAAACTTAAATTTTTTTTCACTCACTTCTCTTACACACAACCTTTGCTCAGAGTGGACTTTTAACTTCTTTGTGTCTCCGTGCCTCTGTGGTTATACGACGATGTTCAATTTTCTCACTGCTTCTTCGGCGGCGGCCTGCTCCGCTTCCTTCTTATTCTTTCCTACACCAATTCCAAACGGATCGCTCCCGATGTACACTTCAACGGTAAACGTGCGGTCGTGGTCGGGACCTTCTTCTTTAATTGTCTGATAGCGCGGAATCCCTTTCCCCTGCGCCTGCGAAAGTTCCAGCAGTTCGCTTTTATAATTCAAATCACTGTCCTTCAAGTAGCCGTTGCGCAGTGCCGATTGCAGCCGCTCCAGAATAAATTTTCTCGCCGCTTCCATCCCGCCGTCCTGATACAGCGCCGCTATCATCGCTTCGTACGCATCGGCAAGAATGGTGTCGAATCCTTTTTCCACCACGCCGCTGGCACTGGTGTGCGACAGTAAAAATTGTTTCAGATTTATTTCACGCGCGCAGAACGCCAGCGCTTTCCTGTTCACCATCCTCGCCCGCAGCACCGTCAACTCTCCTTCTTCTTTGGTCGGATGCTGTTCAAACAGATACTCCGCCACAACCAGATTCAATATTGCATCCCCCACAAATTCCATCCGCTCGTTCGATTCAAGATTTTCAATGGGCGACACGGGAATGAACGACCGATGGATCAACGCCTGCACAAACAGCTCTTTGTTCTTAATGCGGTGGTGAAGAACGGACTCCAGAAGATTCCAATCTACTCGCGGATAGAGCGAAGAAAGTTTCCTGTCTTGCCTGCCAAAGAGTGATGCTAATACGATGCGAAGTTGGGAAAAAGCCACGAACAATAGTGATAAATGGAAGTTAATTTAATTGCGGATAATATAAGAATATTTGTCGAAAATTGCTGAATCGTAGGACGGATAGAGGTGTCTTAATCTAAATTAATAACGTCATGCCGAACTTTGTGCCAAAGGCACATCCGCCTCTGGCGGAGTTTCGGCATCTTACACAGGAAAGATGCTGACATTCGTCAGTGGCAAAGCCATCACTTCGTGACATGACGATGTTGTGAAGTTTCAATTTAAAACACCGCCAAACGGATGGCGGCACTACATATCGGCCGGACGGCATGCAAATTGACTTCATTATTATTACCATACCCACGGAATTAATTTTCGGCGTGTCTTCTTCGCGTATTCCGCATATCCTTCCAATTCTTCAATCAATGTTTTGTCTTCAAGAATTGTCCGCACCAATAAAAGGATAATAGAAGCAACCACCGGAACACTGCTCCACACTGAACCTAAAATGAAAGGAATGCCAACTGAGGAGATCATCATTCCTAAATATCCCGGATGCCGGACCACTTTGTAAAGGCCGGAGTCACAGACGGTATGCCCCAGTTCTTTCTGAATCCGCACCACGGTGGAAAAGAATTTATTTTTCTTTCGTGCAGAAAGAAAAATAATCTGTCCTGCAATCATCAAGCATACTCCCGCCGCATTCACACTCCGGCCAGCCGGCGACGACCATTGGTAGCGTCCTGAATCCAATCCCGCAATAACCATCGTAGCAATGAAAAGGAGAAACGATAATCCCAATATTACTTTGTCCCACGGCTTCGTCCCTTCTCCCGCTTTCGTCCGTTCACTCATTAATTCGCTGTCGGATTGAATTGTCACAACATTCATAAACGCCGTGACAAGTGTGGTAAAAAGATAGATCCACCCTTGCGGATAATCTATTCTTCCTGCCGAAATGAAAAGGATGATTGAAAAAGCGAGGGAGGAAATAAAAGCGTTCAGTGCAAATTTAATTTTTAGTGTCATATCGTCCTCCTGTGACAAATGACCTCTTACATCAAGGTTACGATATCCAAAGCAGCTATTTTCAGTCCTAAGTTATAGAAAAAATTCCCGTTAATCATGTTGCGCGAGGCGAAACTTCGGCAAGGTGACCGACACCTCAACATTAAGATGACCGACACCTAACAGGTGTCGGTCATCTGTACATTACCCCTTATTCCTTGCACGCTGAAATAACAGCAGTATCACTCCCACAATGCCGATTCCAATTCCGCACACAATACTGCTCTTTACCATATCTCCCAGCATTGCCGGATCAAGCTGCGCAAACAACACTTTGTACTCCGGTGTTGAGATAAACTGGTAGAGCATTATTCCTGTCAGCAGAAGTGTTCCCCCCATGATTGTAAAGAGCGTTCCAAGAAGTATCGCCCACTTTTTTCTTCCCCATAAAAAAATGGCGGGGATAATAAATGCCAACCCCATCACTCCCAGTATTACGCATGTAATTATCAACGCCGCTAAACTGCTCGAAAGCGGTACAATAATGCTCAACAGCCCGTTCAGCAAAAGCCCGCCGATGATGAGCAAAATAACAGCGCCGACTTTTCTTCCTGTGGAAGTTTGCTCCGCTTCGTTTTGTACCGCCGGTTCTGTTGGTTCTTCGGAGATGCTTACATCGTCCGAAAAGTATTCTGTTGCCGCTCTGCGTGTAAGCAAAATTAAAAATGTTACATACACCGCAACACCCCACACTTGCATGCCGAGCATCTTAAAGTTGTACAGCATTGCCGATGCAAGAAGAACAACCGGCGTGATATAAAAATACAGTTTCGCTCCCCATCCCTTTCTTTTTAACATTGCTATGCCCGATGTAAGGTTTATTGCAATGCCTGCGATACTGTAGAGCACTACTGTTACCTTCGATACGCCATACGATTCAAATATTTTTGCTGATATCGGATTGTTGACGGAGAATGGCAGATAGAGAAGTGTAATGCCTGATGTGATGATGAGAAACCAGCTTATGATTGTAACAGTGATTGGACGGTTTTTTGTGTTCATTGTGAGTTTATAATTTGTGCTTGGGTTCCCAAACAGAATTTGGGGATGAGATGAAAGCAACTATCCGTTTTAGCGGGGTGGTGGAAATGCGTTGTATGCAAGTGAGTGAGCGAAGCGAATTGACTTGCATACATTTTAAGGTGACTGCCAATTAAAAAACCGTTTGTAAAATTCTGTCTGAAAATCATTAAATGCTGACAAAGCCATATTTGAATAAACCACATCCGCCGTGAAAGATTCAGAGTTAAATTGCTGAGCGGGATGTGAGATTAAGTTGAATTCATAAAGTGATTCTGACTGATTGGGAAGAGAAATTCTAAACCACCAATCTACCTCTATGCCGTAGTACCAAGTTCTAGAACGTTCGGGCAAATGCTCTTCCTTGACTGGATAGTAAATACTTTTAAGATTATTTTGATAGGTATAGTAGACTTCAAGACTGGGTAGTTCAGCTGACTCTTCACTGG
>JAQUOA010000080.1:5226-8137 GCA_028749215.1 Bacteroidota bacterium | reverse complement strand
TCACTGGAATTATTTGGTAGCCATCTGATGAAGGGAGGTCAACCAATTTGCTCTCAGGATAAAAAATCATTTTGACAGTATAAAGATTCTTGTCACGAAGGTATTCTACCACTTGTGCAAATGCATTTGCCCCAGTCGAACTTAAAGCATTGGCTTTATATTTATTGATGTAAATATCATAGAGTGCTCTAATATCGACACGAGCGCTCTCTCTGTACCTGATATTTCTAGGTTCAGAAAGATACATTCGATACGCAGTAGCAGTGTTTTTCGCCTTTGCCACTTTATATTGGTTTCGGTCAATGATTGTGGGAACGAGAAACCATAATACAACCAATGCAAATAAAGTAATGATTAATGGTATTCGTTTAGAAGACAACTTATCGGCAAAAGTTTGCGAAAAAAGATGTATCGGTTCTTGGTTTTGAAAGGAATCTCTCGCACTATTGCAGTATTGAGAGATAACAGTTTGAAATTGAAGAGTGCTATTATCTACATTTGAAGCGCAGGGTTGAAGTACTGTTATACCCCGAAAGTGAAAACGTGCAAGGTGCATCTTATTATCAGGCGATAAGATAATATCTGATTCTATATATTGCGATAGCGGTAAGATTTGTAGCTCTTTGCCTTTAATTGAAATGAAATAAAGAGGATCAAAAAAAACTGCATCTTTTCCAAATCTCCGCCAGTTAAACAATTTTTGGAATTCTCTTACTATAGAGTAAAGCAACCAGCTACCTACGATTATGTAATACTCATAACCCACATATGAATTCGCTTGAAAAGCAATAAGAACCGAAATAAGACCCGCACCAATTAACCACAGATTAGGCGTTGGTATTTCTTGACGGAACGCTGGTAAATAGGTTCCCCGTTGTTTTGTTTCGTAAATCGTCTCAAGAAGACGAATCATTATTCGGGTTGGAATATTATTAATAGGTATTTTCATATCGATTTATCAATACAAAACTTTTTTTATGCTGTTGCGGCATAACGGACTGGAACTAAATTGCCACGCAATGTTGTAGCGCGTGAGTAATTGTTTGTCAAATTAAAAATCTGCTTTCGTGTCATAAGTTGTAAGATGGCAACGCAACACTTGAAAACTTGGCGCGACGGAGGTTGCGTGGTCAATTTGTGTGATTGGATAGCCCGCAATTATAAACCAAGTTCATACAAAGCTATTTTAAAAGACATTTTGGTGAAATATTGATAAGTTTCTTGCCTAGTGATGTAGTCATATTTGATTTTTTTAGTTTTAAAATCCGTAATCGAAATCTTTAATAATTTATTCCAGTTTTCAGTTTGCCATGACATTTTATTTTGCGTCATTACGTGTATAGGATGATATGAACCATCACAAGGTACACCGTCTATGGGCTTTATTAATACTTCCCATTTGGTGTCGCTAATCATGCTAGTTATTAAAAATCCGGAATATTTACGAACACCACATCTAAATGAATCTGTGCAAGTATAGCTCACATAGAAATCATCGTTATTAAATTCTTGCAGCTGAGCATTTCCGCTGTCACTAAAGACAATAGATCGTTCATAAATTAATTTTGAGCTGATAATTGCTTTTTTCCTTAATTCTGATTCCCACAGCGCTACCTGTTGCATATATTTTTCAGATCCAATGAGTTTAATCTTGTCAAATTCACTCTTAGACCATTGTGGAATTATTTTATATATAAATCTTTTATCCGAGATTATATTTTGAATCGGTTTTTCATAGAATTCTGCACACGATTCGTCACTATCTTTGTCCCAAAGCACTAACGTCGTTGGAGGAATTCGAGCAATTGCGTTCAATGTTCTCCTATCTATACACACCAATCCATTCCCTACAGTCGAAGTTAACTCATAATTGCAAATCGATTGTACATATATCGTATCATCTGTTATATATAAGGCTTTAACAGATTGATTAATCAATGCCGGATGTCTTAGCACACCGATTTGTTTGGTCTTAATGTCAAAAAAGCCAATTCCACCTATCCCTTCTGTACCCTCACCTTCATAATAACTAAAACCCACCCATATTTTCCCTTTATAAAAAGTTGCAGCGGAAACAGGAGAAGAAATATCAGAAATTATATCAGAGAGTTTGTATCGTGAAGTATCAATGGAAAAATGATTTTGTACTTCGGAGCGATAATGCCTTAACATCGAAAACGTCGGAATACTAAAAGATTTTATTTCTTCCCACGCATCATTTGCTTTTGAGTAAATGGTATAATGCTTTACCATATACTGCACAGAATCGATATCAAAAAAAAATTCTTTATCTTGAGCAAACGCCATATTATTTGAATTAAGAATTAACTCAATCAATAAGCATATTGCGAAGGTTGTATTTTGGATATTTGGTTTCATTTCATTTCCGTAATGGAAAGTAAGGCCAATGCGGGTTACCTAGTAATTAAGCAAACTTAATCTGTGTTTTAGTTATTATGGAGTTAATTGCCGACTCATTTAGCGTGTCATGTTTACCGTAACAAAAAACCTCTTTCATTCGTCCGTACTTAAAATCAATATGCAAAACTTGTTCAATTATTGTATAAATATCAATACCTAACCGTATATTTTGCATTAAAAATAACCAAAACTTCAGCCTGAAACGGTGAAGGCTGTTTAAATATGTTAAAATTGTCTTCTCTTTTGGTTATTTACGGCGGTAACGGTGTGCCATGTCCGAATTAAAAAGATTTTTGCAGTGCTTTTCTCATTCCCCTCTGTGTGCTTCCTGCGGCGGGGAGAGGCCGCAAGTCCTCCTTTTGGCGGAGGTTAGATCTCGAAGGGATGCCTTTGGCAGGTGTGTTCAATGCTCGGTTTGGGAACAACGCTCAAGTTTCTTACACACCCCTGTATCCCCTCTCTCTTACACACAACCTCTCGCACAGAGGGG
>JAQUOA010000080.1:0-5126 GCA_028749215.1 Bacteroidota bacterium | reverse complement strand
GGGACTTTTAAATTCTCTGTGTCTCTGCGGTGAATCATTTTAAAATAAAAAGGACGGACATGAGTCTGTCCCTACATAACTTCTCTGTGTCTCTGTGCCTCTGTGGTAAAACATTTTAAAATACAAAGGGGACGGATTTTCATCCGTCCCTACATATAAATCTTTGCGGCTTTGCGTGAGAATTTTTTACGTTTTGAACTTCTTGAACGCCAGCGTCGCGTTGTGTCCGCCGAAACCGAATGCATTGGAGATTGCAGCGTTTACCGTTTTCTTGATCGCTTTATTCGGAACATAATTCAAGTCGCATTCAGGATCCGGTGTATCGTAGTTGATTGTCGGATGCACTTCATCGGTTACGACAGACATAATTGCCGCAATGGCGCCGACAACACCCGCCGCGCCAAGCAAATGTCCGATCATCGATTTCGTTGAATTCACCGCAAGCTTCTGCGCATGATCGCCGAAGACCGTTTTGATCGCCGCCGTTTCGTATTTGTCGTTGTAGTAGGTCGAAGTTCCATGCGCGTTCACGTAATCAACCTCGGTCAGTTTCAATCCTGCATCGTTCAACGCCATTTTCATGGAACGCTGAGCACCTTCGCCGTTCGGCGCCGGTTCGGTGATATGATGAGCATCGCCGGTAAAACCAAACCCCGCCATCTCTGCGTAAATTTTTGCTCCGCGCGCTTTCGCGTGTTCTAATTCTTCAAGAATCAAGACTCCGCCCCCTTCGCCCATCACAAATCCGTCGCGATCCTTTTCAAACGGGCGGCTCGCTTTTTCCGGCGCATCGTTTCGTTTTGATAATGCCTTAAGCGCATTGAATCCGCCGATACCCATTTCGCAAATACCTGCTTCCGATCCGCCGCAGACCATGACGTCAACCAATCCGCGTTGAATCAACATCATCGAATCGCCGATGGCGTGCGATGCCGTTGCGCAAGCGGAGACCGTGGCGTAGTTCGGGCCTTTCAATCCGTACTTTATAGAAATGCGTCCGGCTGCTATATCGGGGATCATCATCGGAATGAAGAACGGAGAAATTCTGTCCGGCCCTTTTCGTTCAAAAAGATTCCCGACCTGCGTTTGGAACGTTTTGAATCCGCCGATACCTGAACCGATGACAACGCCCACTTTTTCTTTGTCCGTTGTGTCAAAATTAATTCCCGAATCTTTGATCGCCTCTTCAGCCGCCGCAAGGGCGTACTGCGTGAACGGATCGACGCGCTGAGCAAGTTTCCGGTCCATGTAGTTGTGCGGATCGAATCCCTTTAACTCACCGGCAAATTTCGTGTCGTACTGTGTCGTGTCAAAATACGTGATTGTTGCAACGCCGCTTTTTCCGGCAAGCGCATGAGACCAAAATTCTTTGACTGTCAATCCAATCGGAGTCACAGCTCCCATGCCGGTGACAACAACGCGGCGCGGTTTTCCATTATACGCCATGGTGGTTCCTTCTTCTAATGACTAAAAATAAAAAACCACATCGTCACAGTTGATGGTTTAACTTTCATGGTTCGTCAGCCTGAATATCCTTCGAGATCTTTAAAGATGTCAAAGCTCCTCACGAACAACTGGTGAGAATTTCAGGATGACGACCTGTGACGGTGTGGTATAGAGTACTCTTACCCTTTTTTGGATGTGATATATTTAATCGCATCGCCAACGGTACCGATCTTTTCCGCATCTTCATCGGGTATGCTCATGCCGAACGTCTTCTCGAATTCCATCACTAATTCAACCGTATCGAGGGAATCGGCACCAAGGTCGTTGGTGAACGAAGCGGTTTCGGTAACCTGAGCGGCATCAACGCCAAGCTTGTTGACGATGATCTCTTTCACTTTTGAAGCAACATCTGACATAATAGTACTCCTTATTTTGTTTTGTGAATCACGTATTTTTTACTTGTAGTTACATTGCCATGCCACCGTCAACACACAGCACTTGACCGGTGATGTAATTGGAATCTGCCGATGCCAAAAAACAGACAACACTTGCAATTTCTTCCGGTTTTGCGATACGCTTCTGCGGAATGATGCCCAAGATAGCTTCTTTTTGCTTCTCATTCAACTTTTCTGTCATTTCCGTTTCGATGAACCCCGGAGCGATGGCATTCACCTGAATGTTGCGCGAAGCAAGCTCTTTTGCAATCGATTTGGTGAATCCGATCACTCCTGCTTTGGACGCCACATAGTTTGCCTGCCCGGCATTCCCCACCACTCCGACCACCGATGCGATGTTGATGATCTTCCCAGCCTGCTGTCCCATCATCTGCCTGCAGACCGCTTTGGTAAAATTAAAAACCGATTTAAGATTTGTCTGAATGACGTCATCCCAGTCCTGCTCGGACATACGCATGAGCAAACCGTCTTTGGTGATGCCGGCATTGTTCACCAGAATATCCAGCCGTCCGAATTCTTTGATGACCTGCTGCACGACTTCATTGGACTGTGCATGATCGGCCGCGTTGGATTGGTACGCCACTGCTTTCTGCCCTTTGGCTTGCACTTCGGCAACAAGCGCATCAGCGTCTTCTTTGCGAGAGCGATACGTGAACGCGACATTAGCCCCTGAATCTGCCAGATGAAGAACAATCTGCCGTCCGATGCCGCGCGAACCGCCAGTGATGAGTGCAATTTTTTCTGAAAGATTATAGTTTGTCATAAACGTTTACTTACTTTTGAGTATGTGTCATTCCGGCGCAAGTCTATGAAGTGATGCCTTTGGCATCGGAATCCAGATTTTATATCATGTATAACATGCACACTCATTCCTGGATGCCAGCTTTCGCTGGCATGACATAGAGCTACGTCGGAATTTTATCCCACTGCATTTTATATTCTAAAAGCTGTTGGTACCCTTCTTTTCCAAGAACGAATTCTAATTCCGCTTTGCAGGAATCAACCAGTGTGGTTTCAGTTTCATTGACAACGGAACAACATGCCGCTTCATCCTGCTGGTAGTCGTCGAATGTCAGGATACCGTCGATCACCACAATAGGAAATGCAATGCAGTAGAACGGTTTAATTTTCCACGGATCATTGTATTTTTCTCCGCTCACAAGCTGAACGCTGCACCGGCCGTCCTTTCGTAGAAACACACATTTATTATTGTACACTTCCGTGCCGACAGCGTAGCCCGAAGGAAAATCTTCGTCGTGTTCAATTCTGGTTTCAAACCACGCCGCATCGTTGGTTGTCTGCGTCTCGTCCATCTGAGTTTTAATTGCTTCTGTGTGTTGCAGAATTACATCGCGCTCAGTCGGATCGGCAAACACCCCCGACGAACAACATGTTGTTTGACAGCGGTACGGTCCGCAGCCTTTTGCAAATCCTTTATTAAAAAGGACAGGATCAATTTTAAATTTTCCAATTTTCAGATCGTTCACGCCGTCACTGCCGCTTTCATATCACCTGCTTTGTCGAAGCCGATCACCTCAACAGTCAAGACCGTCCGCTTCACCAAACCCTGCAGTACTTTCCCGGGTCCAAGCTCGATAAACTTTGTTGCGCCGTCCGATGCCATCTGTTTCACTGAATCTTCCCATCGCACCGCACTGGTCACTTGCTCAAACAACAATGTGCGAATCTCACTTGCTTTACGCACCGGCTTTGCCGTCACATTAGCATAGACAGGAATCTTTGCGTCATTCACCGTTACTTTATCCAGTGCTTGGTGTAGTGCGTCTTTTGCCGACTGCATAAGAGGTGAATGGAATGCACCGCTCACCACAAGCTCTTTCACTAATTTAGCGCCTCGTTCCTTCGCCAGTTCCATTGCCTTTCTCACGCCGGTTACCGATCCTGAAATAACAATTTGCCCCGGAGAATTAAAATTTGCCGCCTGCACAATGCCGCTTGCCTGCGCAGCCTTTGTCACTTCATTAATCGCATTCGTATCAAGTCCGACAATTGCCGCCATCGTTCCCGGATTTTCTTCACCTGCTTTTTGCATCAACTCACCGCGCGAGCGGACGAGTTTGATTGCATCACGAAATGAAATCGCCTCTGCCGCTACCAACGCGGAGTATTCGCCGAGCGAATGTCCTGCCGTCATTGCTGCGTCTGTCGGTTTTAAAAGATTCCATAGAGCAATGCTGTGCAAAAAAATTGCGGGCTGTGTGTTCTTTGTCTGCTTCAGTTCGTCTTCCGGTCCGTTAAAACAGATCGTGGACAATGAAAATCCAAGTGCGGAATCCGCTTCATCAAAATAATTTTTTGCTTCGAGAAATTGTTCGCAGAGATCTTTTCCCATCCCGACGTACTGCGAACCTTGTCCCGGAAATATATAGGCTGTTTTCATCATTCAAAATACCAAATATAAAACATCAAAAAATTTGAATTTTATATTTTCAATTTTACGTTGTCAGTACGCCCACTTCACGTACACGGCACCCCACGTATAACCGGCACCGAAACTGGCAAGTACAAGATTCTGTCCTTTTTTCACTTTCCCTGCATGCCACCATTCGGATAAACACAAAGGAATTGTCGCGGCAGTGGTGTTCCCGTACTTGTCGATATTGATCATCACTTTGGATTTATCGAGTCCCATTCGGTTTGCCGTTGCATCAATAATGCGCAGATTTGCCTGATGCGGCACAAGCCAATCGATCTCGGCACCGGTGAGATTGTTCCGCTTCAAAATTTCTTCCGACACATCTGCCATGCCAACGACGGCAACTTTGAACACTGCTTTCCCATCTTGAAAGATGTAATGCATTTTCTTCTCGAGAGTTTCAGGTGACGGCGGATTCAAACTTCCGCCCGCTTTCATGTACAAAAAGTCGCCGCCACCGCCGTCGGAATATAATTTGTGATCAAGAACTCCGTACGCCGGATCAGCGCTTGGTTCCAACAGCACTGCCGCGCCAGCGTCGCCGAATAAAATGCATGTATTGCGATCGGTATAATCAACGATCGAACTCATTTTATCCGCACCAACCACGATTACTTTTTTGTACGCGCCGGTCTCAATCAATTGCGAACCGAGCGCTATCGCATACACGAATCCGGAACAGGCGGCAGAAACATCGAATCCCCATGCTTTTTTTGCGCCGATCTTTTCCTGCAGCACGCACGCAGTTGCCGGAAAGAACATATCCGGCGTTACCGTAGCGAAAATGA
>JAQUOA010000079.1 GCA_028749215.1 Bacteroidota bacterium | reverse complement strand
TTTGCAGAAACTCACGAACAGCTTGGCGGATTTTATTTGATTGACGCAAAAAATTTGGACGAAGCAATTGCTATTGCAGAGCGCATTCCCGTGGTGACCGTCGGTACGATTGAAATACGCCCCGTACTTGAAATTCCGGGACTGCCGAAAAACCTTTAATGAATGTTCATGTTGACTTGTCGAATTCCACCCTCTTCGTTCGACTACGTAGTGAACATAGAAATCACATACAACTCATAAGGACCAATATGACGACATTAACTAAAACCAAAATTACTGTCCAAACCACAGTAAACGCGCCGATAGAAAAAGCATGGAAAATCTGGAATGAACCCGAACATATCACCAAATGGTGCACCGGTTCACCCGATTGGCACACTCCGTATGCTGAAAACGATCTGCGTGTTGGAGGTAAGCTGCGCTCACGCATGGAAGCAAAAGATGGAAGCGCCGGTTTCGATCTCGTCGGAACATATACCAACGTGCAGAAGCATAAGATGATAGAATATACGATGGAAGACGGACGAAACGTGAAGATCACCTTTTCAACAAATGGAAAGACAACAACGCTTGTAGAAACATTCGAAGCCGAAAACGAGAATCCGCTGGAGATGCAAAAAGAAGGATGGCAGACAATTCTAAACAACTTCAAAGCACACGTTGAATCAATACAATGATGCTTTATCAATCGATAGGAGTCGCAATGAACACAGTCATTTCAAAAGACGGGACAACGATCGCCTACGATAAATTTGGAAGCGGAAAGCCGCTTATTCTTATCGATGGCGCACTCTGTTATCGATCTTTTGGACCGATGCCGAAACTCGCTCCACTCCTCGCAAAACATTTCACCGTCTTCACGTATGACCGCCGTGGCCGCGGCGACAGCAGCGATACGATACGTTATGCTCCTGAGCGAGAAGTTGAAGACCTCGAAGCACTCATCACAGAAGCAGGCGGATCTGCGTATGTGTTCGGCATTTCATCGGGAGCGGGCCTTGCTTTGAGAGCTGCAGAAAGCAAACTTAACATTTCAAAGTTGGCGTTGTATGAACCGCCGTATGTGATTGGTAAAAAAGGAAATCAAACACCGCCGGACCATATCAAACAACTAAACACAATGATCGGGTCAGGCCGCCGCAGTGATGCGGTGAAATATTTTATGGTAGATATGGTGGGTGCGCCTGCGATTGCCGCTTTCATTATGCGGTTACTGCCGATGTGGAAAAAATTTAAAGCGATCGCTCACACGCTCCCTTACGATGCTGCCATTATGGGAGACTGGTGCGTGCCGATCGAAAAAATTTCTTCCATTACAATTCCAACGCTCATTGCAGGCGGTGAGAAGAGCCCGGCGACACTGCGCAACGCCGTGCAATTGGTTGCCGATGCACTTCCCAACAGGACACTTCGAGTATTGAAAGGACAATCGCATAACGTCAATACGGAAGTATTAGCTTCTATGCTAACGGACTTTTTTCGGCAACAGTAAACCGACAACAACATTTGAAAAAATATTTATGGAATTTTAGATCGCCTCATAAAGGGAAAACATACCATGTCTTTTCAAACATATCTTGATAACATCAAAACAAAAACCGGTAAGACACCCGAGGATTTTAAAAAGCTGGCGGAAAAAAAGAGTTTACTGAAGCCGGGTACGAAAGCGGGACAAATCGTTGCGTGGCTGCAAAAAGATTTTGAACTTGGTCACGGGCATGCAATGGCAATTTATTCATTGCTAAAACCTTCTATTCAATCCGATAAAAAGAAGGGTAGTAAAAAATAACTTCAGAGAATGATCTTTATAAGTATTCAACATCGTCAGGAAAATACTTCACATTAAAAGTCATTACCGGCAAGCCGCTGGAGATCATGATCCGTTGTCCGACGGGCTAACATATTTTTCGATTTGTACGGAGTAATCTTTTCCCTCCCATTGGGCAGTACCTCTCCAATAAAATGTAAATAATATTTTCCCCTCTGGAGAAAGTGTTTTTGTTGGAATTTCAACAATGTGCAAACCAATTCCGGAATCCTGTGTTGGAATTTCCTGGATTGTACGCCAACCATCACTACTCCACCGAATTATCGCAGACGATAGCGTTTCAATACGCAGAATTTTATTCGGTGGAATATGTTTGCATTTGTGATTAAATCTCCACACTGCATACGGTGATTCAATTTTTTGGATGATATAGCGTTGAACCGTTTGCGGCGGCGTATCAAAAACGCTGCCATCATGTAATGATCGTACCAATTTAACATATTCTGCATGGGCCCATACCAGCGGCATTGCTGAGCCGGATGGTCTTCCGAAAAATAATTCACGGTCTGGAATATCGGGCGAATCCCAAATTTGTTCCGGGATCATTCCCCCGTCATTTGCGAAAGATTGCATTGCCTTCAATAATTTCTTTGCTTCAATCAATCTTCCCGCTGCCAATTCATAGTGTGCCCGCTCACCTACGAGCAACGGCCACGCACGTCCAACACCGGTGCCATCAAAAGGAGAACCATCTTCATGTTCTCCATACCCGTCATAATTATAGCGATGCCAGACGGGGCCGTGATCTGTTTCGATTTTTAATAATGCATCTATGATTTTTACCGTATTCCTGATGCGTGGATCATCTGGAGGGCGAATGCCAAATCGAACGAGAGCAAGTGCATCCGGACTAATAATATGTGTTTCCGGTTCGTTTGATTGCCCAGGAGGCCGGTTCTTTATAGGTACAAATCCCTGGTCAGGAGAGGCAGCATCACCAGCATCAGGTGGAGCGATACGCACATAGTATCCATCAACGCCGTTTTCCCTAGCAAGCTCAGTGTCCTGAACATAGGTCCAGCGCTCGATGCTTGAGTTCCAAAAATCTGCTGTTTCACGTAAATACTTGGCCAGAATAAATTCGTTATTAACATCCGCAATGTCTGCTGCTGATAGCAAACCGGCTATTTCTACAGCTAACGTAAATGGTGAATAGCCGGGATCTTCTTCCCAGCGATCTTGCTGTGTAACCGGACCATTCATCACCAAATATCTTGCCGCTTTTCGGACGGTAGGCCACAAATCTTTGAGATCTTGTAGTTTGAGCAACCCCTTGCGATATGCCATATCGATGAGGAGGATGGGAAATGCTGTCTCATCCATTTGGATGCCGGGCCAATATTGATTTCCGTTAATCCACATATTCTGAGGCCAATGGCCGTCCGGAAGTTGAGTCGATACCAAATAGTGGATTACTCGAAGCACTTCGTTATTTGCCCCTGCGGCGAGCAGGGCTCCTGCCGTTTCAACCAAGTCACGTGCCCAGACAAGATGATATCCACCCAGATCATTATCTCCCTTTGAAAATCCCCACGGAATTGAAAGGCTGGCAATAATAGCTCCCGGATGAAGTTTTGATTCGGATGCACGGAGAACAGACATACTGTGCAAGTAAATACCTCGTTCATCTTTTAATTCTTCTGGCGGAGGTAAGAGATTCTTTTCCCATGTCGACCATTCTTTTGTGTACTTGAACAGCACAGTTTCAAAATTCTGTTGAAGGCTTATTTTGGCTTGCTCAGCAGCATCTGCAGGTTTTTGTCCAAAACCAATTGCAAGCACAAATACCCCCTGAGATATTTGCAAGTCGATTTCGCCAATTATTGCGACATTGCCATTTTCAGCTCGTGAATATTCCCATTGCATTTGTTTATGTTGCATCACATCCTGCCAGCCGTCAGAAATACCCACGAACCCGACAGACATTTTAATCCAAGGAACAGAGCACGCGAGCGCGAGCGCATTTCCGTCACGCTCAGCAAACATCATAGGCACACGGTCTCTATCACCGACCCATGCAGTATTTCCACTTCCATGGTTTCCAAGATGTGGTGCCAGCAGAACATACAGATGGTAATCAGCAAGCGATCCTTTGAGGGGCACGAAGCGAATCTGCTGCAATACCACATCTCGATCGGGATCTGCAATGATATCTTTTTCAATTCGATACCGGCCGAGGAGACATGTGTTGACAAGATGATAAGCAGGTACGCCCGGAGTGAGATGTTCTATTAGCGTTTGTGTGTGCCGCTTTTCTTCCGAAAAAAAATCTTGCCCGTCGGTAATAAGCAAACCGAAATCGCGGGTACAAGCTCGATCCACTTCCGGATAATAGATTTCATTCAGGATGCCATGGCTGTGAGTGAACCAGACGTGGCTTTTTGCGCTTAAAGCAGTACCAATACCGTTTTTTGCACTTGATGTCCATCGCGCTTGAATGCCAGGCCATCCGGGAGCGAAGTTCTCATTACTGTTCATGGTTCAACCTTTTGTCCATTCAATAACTGCTTTAATTTCATCTGAAGAGTGTGCACTAAATACTTTCATAAAGTCTGTGTAAAAATAGCGATGTGTAATGAGCTCCCTTACAAGATTGCCCCACTTCGCATTAGCGACCGCAAGATCGTTCACCGCCATCTGGAAGTGATCGCGGGACGCATTCACACTCCCCACCATAATCTGGTTTTTCAGTACTAATGTACGCATAAGCCTGGCCCCGGAAACTTGAATCAGGCGATCACCGTCGGGAATGCCTGTCAGTATATAGATACCATTAGTTGCCAAGGAATCGAACAAATCAAAATCTAACCGTGTAATCCCGGCAGCTTCGAGAATCAAATCCATGAAACCAATTGCTTCGTCTACATGATCTGCCGGAATTTTTCGGCCATCAATATAATGTCCGCCGATTGAACTCAGCCACTTTGGTCGCGATGAATTCTCATCAACAATGTCAAGGCCGTACACCTCAGCACCCCGCAACCGTAACGCTAAAGCACCCAGGAGGCCGACAGGTCCAAGGCCGGCAACAAGACATCGGCGCCCAAAAAGCCAATGAGGTGTCGCAGGTGCGTCTGGTAATCGAATTGTTTGAATCCGCACTGCCTCGTCAATTGCTTTTTCAACTATTGACATAGGCTCGGTTAGCACTCCGATGGGTTCCAATTCAGCAGGTATATGAACCGCATACTGTTCCTTGTCCACTACATACTCCGCTTCATAGCCATCTTGTTTCCAAATTCCTCGTTCGGTAAAATTTCCGGTCGTGCACATATCTGAACGATTCATGATGCAAGGCAAGCACGTGCCGCATCCACGTCGGACGGTAAGAACGGTAAAGTCACCCGGTTTGATACGCCGTACTTCTTTTCCTACTTCGACTACTTGCCCTAACATTTCATGACCGATGATGAGTTCGTTCCGGCCCTTTGGTGCAAGAGCACGACCACCCGCAACTTCCTCGCGATCTGTTCCACAGATTCCAACACGTAAGACTTTTATTTTAATTTCGTCTGTTTCGACAATTGATGGTTCAGGGATGTCAATTGTACGTACAGTTTTTGATTCAGGTATAATAGCAATCGCTTTCATTTCACTCCTCAAGTAGTTTCATTATTTGGACGATCTCAAGAACTGTTTTGTTACCAACGAATTTTCGAAATAGCAAATATTATGACTATTCCTACGGCAATACCAATGAGACCCAGTATTGGAACGGTATCATATCCAAATTGTGCTGCCAGCCAGCCTCCAAGCAGAGCACCGATGACTCCGGCTACTGCTGTTGTCGCATTAAAAATGCCCAGACCTTCTCCCTCATTTGATCGAGAATATTGAGCAGTTACTGCTGTTCCGGCAACACTCAGTAAAGGCCATGCAAGGACAAGGAAAAGGAAATTTAATAGGGCCAGACTTCCATGACTATTCATATGAGTAATGCTCATGAGGACTAAACAAAAAAATGCAAGAAGGCGTATTATTAAAGCGGCTTGAACAACACGCAGAGATCCAAATCTGTTCGACCACTTGCCAGAGGGAATGTAAAGAGCGAGTCCTATTGCAGCTGAGACTGCAAAACCACTCGAAGAGATGATCGGATCAACACCGTACGCCTGCTTCATAAGTACAGGATAGAGCGAAAAAAAAGCTGCCGCTCCGGAAAAACTAATGAGCCAGGCAATTAAAAAAAATCCAAAAGGAGAAAATAATGATTGCAGGATATGCTGAAGAGCTTTGTAACTCGAATGATGATAAAAACGCTGTGGTGAACCAATATTCAATTCGGCATGGTGCGGCGGATGTCGCAAAACCGGACGCTGAACATGAGAACGAGGCGGAGTTTTGGTCATGAACCAGCCGGGGAAAAAAGCAATGGCTGTAAATCCAGCCGTCATCATGAAACTTACGTGCATCTCCATGTGTGCCAGGAATCCGGCAAGAAGCAGTCCAACGACTTGTCCGCCTCCATAAAAAGTTTGCAGCCATCCGATGCGTTTATCCCATTCTATTTTAGGATGAGCTTCTACGATAAACAGGTTGGCAACGGTCGCTGCAGCTGTCGCTCCCGCTCCTTGTATCAGAGCAAGTGCAATTTTAACTGGAAGCGAAGAAGCAAAAGGAAATACAGCAATTGCCGCCGCTGTTGTCAAAATTCCTGCTGCGAGTAAGAAGCGATGCAGACGAAATCGATCACCCAACACGCCCCATAATGGAGCAATCATTCCGCCAAGATTCAACGCAGCAATCACAAGACCGACATCAGCGATGGTTCCATTATGACTCACGGCGAGTGGCAATATGATAGGAAGTACACCAGCAATTGAAATTCCAAGAAGCGCGTATGAGAGATACCACGGCTCGACCCATTTTCTCCATGAATGTTGCTTTTGAAAACCAATTTCAATCATTTTGAATTCATTTCACATATGAAACACATGCAGAAAGGGAATAGTTTGTATAACCCTATCCCTTTCTTTTTCTACATACAGTTTGCTGCGTTGTGACAATGAAAGAGTCATTGTTTTCGTTCCAGCAGCACGAAAAAATTATTTTCCAAGCGTACGTCGTATGAACGAAGCAATGTTTCCTTGTTCGTGATCCAATAGCGGGAAAATTCCTCCGATTCCTCTGTTCGGTCCTTCCCAAGAACAATATAGCGGTCAAAAATCGGCAGCGCTGAATCGTTAGAAAAATACTTCACGTTGAAAGTCTTTACGGGCAAACCGCTGGAGATCATCATTCGTTGACCGACGCCGTATCCTGTCAGCAATGCAATAGAACCGCCTTTGTATTTTTTCTGGATTTCCTTCCCCATCGCGGCGGCAGAACGAGACCGTGCATCAAAACTTTTTGAAGCATCTTTAAATATCGCTATTCCTACAGATGGTATAGCGATCTGCGCAACCGGCATCGCCAAAAAACAGATCACAACAAGCACACGTACAATTGTTGATTGAATCTTTCTAAACATTTTCACCAAAACTACGGCGCCTGCCGTCGAAAGGAATAATCCGAACATGAGAACAAATCTCCAATTCCACCACCATTGGTCGACCGGTGCGAAACCTATGAGAATCGCTGAAACAGAAAAGAAAGCTGGAAGAAAAAAGAACAACAAAAGCAGCAATTGTTCTTTTTGTGCAAAGATTTTTTTCAATGAAAATAATATCGCCGCACCTGCACCCACCATCATTGGTCCAAAGATCCAGAGGAGTGCTTTAGCGATTATAAGGAAGAGATCTTGCAGACGATGGTGCGGTGTACTTTGCACCGCGCTCTTCCCGACGGAATATGTCCAGTGGGCAAATTTCAATGCATCACCGTACTGAACATAATTCCAGCAGAACCAAAAGACAATCCCGATCCATCCTATTCCTGCAATCACTCCCATACTAAACGCGTCAGATTTTTTTTCCTGTCTCCACAACATCATTCCTTTGCGCAATGCAAGAATTGAGACAAACGGCGGAAGAAGCCACGCTTCGTATCGGCAGAGTGTTGCACAAAGAACGGCAACGGCACACACTATCATCCAACGTTCTTTCTCTGAACGAAGCCATTTCAACAACGCATATCCGCCGAGCGTCAGGAAGAATAACAGTGTCATTTCACTCATCGGCGTAAGAGCCATATAGATAATATTCGGATTCAGACCGAACAATAGTGCAAGAAAAAATGCGATCGACCGCGAGTTGGTAAGCGATTGAATAATGGAAAATAACAGAAGACCCGTGCCGACTAGAAATGGAATTCCAATCATCGCGCCCGCCATTCCGGAATAGAACAGCTCGTCGAATGCCACAAAGGGAAGCAGAAGAAGATGCGGGAGCGGGAGCCAAACTGTGCCGATATTCAGCATACCCGGCTGCTGTGAATCGATGAACTGGCGCGCACGGACGATGTGCGAAACCGCGTCGCCAAAGTAAATGAATGCAAGGGCATCATGAAGATACAACAGAACGCATGGTATGGACGCGGCAAAAAAAAGAATCAGTGCGAGGAGATATTCTTCTCTCCTTGTAAAAAAATTACTAAAATCTTTCTTCCTGTTATTATCCATGCGTATTTTTATGCTCGTGCCGGCGTCTTGTTGGAAATAGAAAGAAGAAAACTTTCTTTGTTATCCTTTTTTGTTGGTTTTGTAATACTCTTTGTCTACAAGTTCAAAACGAATAAGCCTGAGTAAGCATATCCCGCTTCGATATAGTTGACCAGCAGAACAATGCATGTTGTTTCGCGATAGGCAGATGAAACAGCCTCACAGAGATCGGTAGAATACGATTTCACGATAGTCACGTAAGATCAATCCAGTTATCTTCTGGAAATTTCCAAGAAATGCATCGTACTTACCATCAGCGATTGCCGTCTGACTCATTCGTGAGAATAGCTGTCATTCCCCTTTCGACAAAATGATACCTGATCTTGACAGCTCTGAGGCATTGCTTTTTCATGCACACAATCTTCTGCGGTTGTTACAAGTATAACTCTTCTAAACAAGAAATGCTCTCACCATTTCTTCGAACACCTCCTTGTTTTCGATTATTACCGTAGCCTTTTTGCTTCCTATGACAGATTGCAAAGTGGAGCTTTGTTAAAATAAAAACGTTCCGGTTTTTTTGACCGGAACGTTTCAGATACATTTTTATCGATAATGTTCTATTTTACCAGCATCATTTTTTTCAACTGCACTGCACCACCAAACTCCAATCGCGAGAAATAGATTCCCGTTGCAAGATTTGAAGCATTGAATTGTACTTGATTGTATTTTCCTGCTTCCGCCACGCCGTTAAATAACGTCACAACTTCTTGTCCGATCGTATTAAATACTTTCAATGTCGCATTTCCGGTTGACGGAACGGTGAATTGAATGTTTGTTGTTGGGTTAAACGGATTCGGGAAGTTCTGCAAGAGATTGAATTCTTTAGGTACCACGAGAACACCATCCACAACAGCCGTCACTGTTACCGGTCTGGTGACGGTATTAGCATCTAGCGTAACCGCTGTTTGTGCCAATGCTCTTCCGTTCAGAGTTGCACCAGTGTTCATCGCAATCGCTGTTTGGCACAATATGATGCCCTTCATGGCAGCCGTTGTTCCAAAGGTAACTTGCCCAGCTACCTGCCAGAAAATATTGGAAGCCAATGCACCACCACTTAGAGTAATAATGGCACCGTCGGCAACAGTTAGGTTTTGTGCTATCTGGAATATCCAGATATCGGTTGCAGTGCCTGATATAGTAACGCCACCTGCAGATATCAGAACCCCTGTACCCCATTTGTAAAGACCATGAGTGAGAGTCTGTCCAGTAAGATCTCCAGTATATAGTTCAGTATAATCAGGCAATGTTCTTCCGGCCGCATCGGTGTATGCAGTTTCCATGTCGCTCACTGCTGTAGTCATCTTCGTCGGCGTTGGAGGAGTATAGTCGGCAGCATATATATCTCCAACGACTAATGACGAGACCGAAAATGTACCTGAGGCATCCATGATTAATCCAAATCCTGTCGCAAAAGTTGCGGCGGCAGGACTTACTCCAATATCGCCGGTAATTGCAGTAACTCCCGTGGTTGAGATTCCTGTTTTTGCCAAAATAGCGAAATTGCCTGCTGTCCCAAGATTCACAGATGCAGGAAACGACTGAGATTTTGCAGCGGCTGGCACTATCAATGCAACTATCAGCATCGCACCGAAGAAGCGTGCACATCGGCTTAAAATATTTGTTGTACGCGTTGTAAAAGTTTTCATAAGTCCTTTATGTAGTTAGTGGAAATGAGTGGAATGTTTTTTATTTGAATTGCCCTGCTCTTAAGAGCAGGGGTTCAATGTTTAGCAATTGATTTGAAGCCTAGTTCAATTATTTTACTGTACCGGTTTTACAACGGTATTGCCTGCTAATGTGACCGCAGCAATGCGTGCCAACAATCGGCCTTCGACTATCGCACCAGTATTCAGCGCGATGGATTGATCAGCCATGATGTTCCCTTTGAAGACAGAGGTCGTTCCAAGTGTTGCTGACGTGCCGACCTGCCAGAAAATATTCGACGCTTTTGCACCGCCACTTAAAATAATCTGGCGGCCTGACGTTGTGTTCAGTGTGGATGCAATTTGAATGATGAAAACTGCATTTGCGTTTCCCTTTGCATCGAAGGTAAGATCGCCTGATGAAATTTCAAGCGAACCGCTCGATTTGTAAAGACCCGGTGTCAGCGTTAGTCCGCCGAGATTTCCGGCAAGCAGTACGATGTCTGTGGATGTACGTCCCGCGGCATCATTATACGCTGTTGTCAAATCGCCTTTCGCTGCTGTTAACATTGCTGGAACACCTGCAGGAGAAATATCATCGGCTGCGTAAATCGTTCCGGTCACTTCGGTCAAACCAAAACCGGTGATAAACGATCTTGCTGCCGGGCTTAATCCAATATCCCCTGTGATGGCAGATGCTGGTACGTTGGAAATTAATGAGCCTCCAAGAATCACAAAACCTGAGTCTGATCCAAGGTTGACCATTGCCTGCACTGTAGTTTGAACTGGTATTACTACCGGTGCTGGGCTGATAATGGTATCATCTTTTTTACAACCCGCCACCAAAAGAAATAATGGTAATGCGGCGATAATTCCCATTCTTAATGAGGCACCGACGAATTGCGTCCATCGGCTAAAAACGGTTGTTGAATTTGTTGATAGATTTTTCATAATGTTCTTTCTGTTAGAATGATTGATGAATAGTTGTGTTACGATTCCAATCGCATACACTTTTTTCCTTAACGGTGAATCAGTATACCGATGAATGTGTTGAAGTGTAATCGCCCGAAAGGACTGAAAAAGAGTTAATCCTTTAGTATGATTCGCAGCCCCGAGTGCTGCAGAAATTCGAAACGACCAAATGATAAATTTCATTACATCCTCTGTGAAAATTGCGTGATGGAGTATTAAATCTTTTTTCAGATGAAGAATTACACCGCTTTCGTAATTTCCACTAAATTCCTTGTGCTAAAACATTCTCGCAAAGAATTATCACGTTCTTTACAAAATCGGCCAAACGATAACAGGAAAAATAAAATTACGGCGTAAGTCAAAAGTCCAATAGTAATTTCCATGATTCACTCCTTTTTGATATTGTATATCTTCGTTGTTATAAAGTTCATCTGAACTGTAAATGAGTATATCGATGAATGTGTTGAAGTGTAATCACCCGAAAGGATGGAAAAAGAGTTAATCCTTTAGTGCACGCCGCTGGAATACGTTCCAAACCGGCAGAGATTTGTCGACACGAAGGGTTCCTTTGGAAATGTTGTCTGTTGAACTGGAAGATTATTGTGCGATTTTTAAAGCGGCACGTGTGAGAATGTCATTAGGATGGAATGAAAATTATTTTCCGTTGCTTGCGTGCATAGCAATCTGAAGACGACTTTGTAGTGCTAATTTTTCCAAAATATTATGTACATGGCTTTTAACGGTGAACGTTGCAATATTCAAGTTGCCGCCAATTTGTTTGTTACTCAT
>JAQUOA010000290.1 GCA_028749215.1 Bacteroidota bacterium | reverse complement strand
AGCTTTTATATTTCTCAAAACAATTACATCCTTAAATTTCTTAGCCTTGCAGGATGGAAAGTGTACACCGTTGACGGCAATTCTCAACGTATTATCCGTGTGGAAACATTTAATAAAAATTCCAACACGCTCATACGTCGTGAAGTATACGAATACGCGCATAACAACAATGGTACATGGGAACCGACGACAACGGTAATATTTCTGCCGCAAGAAAAAACACAAGTTGAAATTTCATTCTCCACGGTTGCTTTTAATCTTCCGCTGGAAGGTTTAACAATTGCCTATCCCGATGATGCGGAACGAGTAACGATACAATGATGCGATTGAAACAGTGGTGCACAGTGCTCGTGCTCATGGTAACGCTTCAGCACGTGATCTCTGCCAGCCAACAAACCGACATAAAGAGAAAAGACCGTCAGCTTCAACGCTTGCGTGCTGAAATTGAACAGTACGAACAGCAAATTCAAGAGAGTGAAAAAAAAGAGAAGGCAACACTCGACCGCCTCGATAAGATCGAACAAAAAACCAATCTTCTACGAACATTGCTCTCCGAACTGCACGGCGAAGAAAATCTTATCCGCCAATCGATCGACTCGACACAGTTAACCATTACGCTGATGGAAAAACAATTGGCATATCTTCGTTCGCACTATGCCGGCTACGTTGCGTCGGTGTACAAATACGGAAAAGTGTACGATGTTGAAACAATTCTCTCGTCAAATTCCATCAACCAATTGTATATCCGCATAGAGTACCTTCGCCGATTTTCCGATCAACGCAAGCGGGACCTGGAAAAGATCGCGAAGAAGAAAGAACAAATTGAATTTGAGAACAGCACACTGCAGGAAAAATTATCTACGGAACAGCAATTGATCTCCGAGAAAATCCAGGAAGAAAATTCTCTCAATCAGACGAAGGCGCGTAGAAAACGGACGCTTCACGCCATTCGCAACGACAAGACACAATTTCAAAAAGAATTGAAACGAAAAGTTACCGCTGCGCATCAATTGGAAAATATCATTGCCACATTGATTGAACAGGAGCGTGTGCGGAAAGAGAAAGCAGAACGCGAAACACGCGAGCGAAAGGAACGTCTTGCGCGGGAACGTGCCGCTCAGCGAGAGCGTGAACGTGCGGCAAAACTTGAACGCATACGGGAGCTGGCAGAACTAAAAAAGAAAAATGAGCTGGAAAAAGCCAAGGCCAAAGAACGGGAAATTGAACTTGCGCAACAACGCGCCGATGAGCGTGAACATGAATTCGCAGTAGAAGAATCACAGGTTGAAACCCCTGTCTCATCCCTTGATGACCGTAAAGGGAAATTAATGTGGCCTGTTACGAGCGGACGCGTTGTTGCAGAATTTGGCAATCATGTACACCCTGTCATGAAGACGATCACGACAAATACCGGCATCGATATTTCGACCAAAGACAACACGCCGATTCATTCTATTGCGAGCGGTGAAGTCGCGCTCATACACTGGCTTCCGTCGTATGGAAACCTTGTGATCATCAATCACAGTCACGGATATCGCACCGTCTACGCCCATTTATCTGATGTCAATGTCGTCGTTGGACAAAAAATTAAGGAGGGAGAAGTGATTGCGCGTAGCGGCGATTCAGTCACCGGCGATATGCTCCATTTTGAATTGTGGAGAGAAAAGGAAAAACAAAATCCGCGTGACTGGCTGGCGAGAAAGTGATCACCATCTTTCTCTCCTTGCATTTTTTAACAAGTTTGTTGTAATTAAGAAAAGCATCACCGCGGAGAGCACAGAGGTCGCGGAGATGTTAATACAGAATTATTTCTCTGCGCTCTCCGCGATCTCTGCGGTAAAAACGAAGGAACGATAGTGGCAAAAAGAAAAATAGAAGAACCATCAACCCCTGAATCCATCAAACCGAAACGGACTGACGTTGAATCTGTTCGCGAGTTAAATGTTTCATACCAGCAGATTAGGAATGAAATCAGCAAAGTGATTGTCGGGCAGGAGACCATTATTGAGCAGTTGTTCATCTCCCTCCTTTCGCGCGGACATTGCCTGCTCATCGGCGTGCCGGGACTAGCAAAAACTCTGCTCATTAAAACATTGTCCGACGTTCTCGATCTAAAGTTCAACCGCATTCAATTCACGCCTGACTTGATGCCGAGCGACATCACCGGAACAGAAATTATCGAAGAAGATAAAAAGAGCGGCGGCAAAGTGTTCAAGTTTGTGCAGGGCCCAATTTTTGCAAACATTGTTCTCGCCGATGAAATCAACCGCACTCCTCCAAAAACTCAGGCAGCGTTGTTGGAATCTATGCAGGAACATAAAGTGACCGCCGCAGGAAAAACATACACTCTTGATGAGCCGTTCTTTGTTCTTGCCACACAAAATCCCATTGAGCATGAAGGAACCTACCCTCTTCCCGAAGCACAGCTCGACCGTTTCATGTTTAATCTCTGGCTCGAGTATCCATCGTTTCAAGAAGAGTTACAAATTGTTAAATCAACCACAAGTCTCTACGCACCAAAATTAAAACACGTGCTGAACGCCGACGACATTATTGATTACCAGGAATTGGTGAGAAGGGTACCGGTTGCCGATTCGGTTGTTGAGTTCGCTGTTCAGCTTGTGGCAAAAACCCGTCCCAAAGATTCACACTCGCCCCAATTCATTAAAGATTGGTTAACGTGGGGAGCGGGTCCGCGCGCGTCGCAATATTTAATTCTCGGCGCCAAAACGCGAGCCATTCTCAACGGTAAATATACACCGGATATTGAAGACGTGCGCGCAGTGGCAATACCTGTACTTCGACACCGCATCATTCCAAATTTTAATGCAGAAGCAGACGGCATCACCGCAATACAGATTGTGGAAAAATTGCTAGCGTAATTTTTTCACCCCAAATTCAAAAATTTATTTCTGTTTGATTAGTATATCAAATTTGGTATATTACCTTTATGAGTTTTACGGTAGAATTACTCGATCCGGTTGTTGATTTCATTCTACGCCAGCCTATTAAAATGCAGGCAAAAATCCACCGAACGATCAATTTACTTGAAGAATTTGGCTGGCATCTTCCGGAACCACATTCAAAAAAATTAAGCGGGATAAAAGGCTTATACGAGCTCCGAGTAAAAGTGGGAACGGATATTTGCCGGCTGTTCTATTTCCATTGGAAAGAAACAACATATATCATTACCTCTGGATATGTTAAGAAAACAAATAAAACTGATAAAGCT
>JAQUOA010000289.1 GCA_028749215.1 Bacteroidota bacterium | reverse complement strand
CTCACATCTAAAATTCTTCACCTGCCACGCGTTTAATTGATGCACCAAGCGCACCTAATTTTTTTTCAATCGCTTCGTATCCTCTGTCTAAATGGTACACGCGCAATACTTCAGTTTCGCCTTCGGCTTTTAATCCCGCCAAGATTAATGCCGCAGAAGCGCGAAGGTCGGTGGACATCACTTTGGTCCCCATCAATTTTTTTACGCCGCGAATGACGGCAACATTATCTTTCATTTCAATATCGGCGCCAAGACGTATTAATTCCGGTACATGGTTGAATCGGTCGCGATAAATTGTATCAGTTACCGCGGAAGAACCTTTGGCAATTGCCATCAGCGTAATCCATTGCGCCTGCATATCGGTGGGAAAGCCGGGATAGACCGCGGTCGTCACATCCACCGCATGTAATGTTTTTGGCGCGGCAACTTCAATAAAATCTTTTCCGATGTTCAACGAAATTCCTGCATCTTCCATTCGCGCAGTGACCGCAGAAAGATGTTCGGGGTTCACGTTTTCAATGCGCACTTTTCCGCTGCACATTGCACCGGCAATCAGCATTGTTCCTGCTTCAATACGATCCGGAATAGTATGCACTTTTGCAGGATGCAGTTCGTCAACACCTTCAATTTCAAGCGTGGTCGTTCCCATGCCGTCAATCTTTGCTCCCATCGCCAGAAGCATTTCAACAAGATTGGTAATCTCCGGTTCCGTTGCGGCGTTTTCAATGCGTGTTGTTCCTTTGGCAAGTACCGCCGCCATTACAATGTTGCCGGTAGCGCCAACGCTGGAAACATTAAACGCAATGCGGGTTCCTTTCAATCGTTTTGCTTTGGCAATGATGTATCCGCGCTCAAGGTCAACAGCGGCGCCAAGCTTTTTCATCCCTTCAATATGCAAATCAACCGGGCGCGGACCCCAGGCACAGCCGCCGGGGAGAGAGACTTTTGCTTTTCCGTAGCGCGCCAGGAGCGGGCCAAGCACATAAATTGACGCACGCATTTTTTTCACATGCTCATACGGCGCTTCAAATTTATTTACCCGGAATGTATTGACCAACAATGTTGTGCCATTGCGTTCGAATGTCACACCCATGGTTTGCAGCAGCTTCATCATGCTTGTCACATCACGAAGGCTCGGAGTGTTGGCAAGTTCATATTTTCCGCTGGCAAGAATTGTTGCAGGCATCAGCGCGAGCGATGCATTTTTTGCGCCGCTAACTTTTACAGTGCCGTTGAGTTTTTTCCCGCCTGTGATGACAAATTTATCCATAGAGAATTATTATCCGGTTTGTGCTGATGGTAAAATATCCGGAAGAAATATCGGTTGTTTTTATTCAGATTACAAGAGATGACGCAGTTTTTGTCGAAGAATTCCCATAGCTGTGCGGATTCTGGTTTTGACGGTACCAAGCGGCAGACTGAAGTGCTCTGCAAGTTCTGTTTGCGTATAGCCTCTGAAATACGCAAACTCAATCAATTCTTTTTGATCATTCGTCAGCATTGAAAGTGCAATCATAATTTCTTCCTGCTGCGAAGAGAGCATGGTCAAACGTTCCGGGCTTTCGGCAACATCGCCGGCAAAAAATTCTTCAAAATTTTCTATATCAGCTTCTTGTGTTCGCGTACGGAATCCTTTTGATCGAAGCCTGTCAACTGCGCGGTTGCGCGCAATGCGGGCAAGCCATGCGGCGGGGACTGCGAGTGTATTATCGTACATCACGGCACGCTCCCAAATTTTCAAAAAGACCTCCTGCAGAATATCTTCGGCTTCCTGTTTTTCTTTGAGAATGCGGAGAATGATGGAGTAGAGAAGCGTCGAATGCCTGTCGTACAATTCAGATAAAGCAACCCCGTCCTTCTTTGTGATACGCTGAAGAAGGTCGAAATCGTATTGAGATTGTTCTGAAAGCTGCTTGCTCACATTTTTGCCAGTGATCGGTTACAACGTCGTTGCACCAAGTAAATACATGGTGCCTGTCGGCTGAGGCATTCCGCCTTTGGGTTCCATGGTGACGGCAAATGCCGTAATTTCTTTTTTGTCCGGAACATTGAGAGAAAAAACTTTGAACATATTTTCTTGATCCGTTGTCACACTAAACACTCCAGCGCTGACCGGAGTTTTGTTTTTGTCCAAGAACCATAATTGGTAATCTTTGTCAGCCGGTAACGCCGGAAGTTTTGATACTTGAAGCACAGCTGATTTACGTTCTGGATCCCACATAATTTTTCCGTAGCCGGCAGGATTTACTTGCTGGCCGTTCATCAACACCATTTCCATTTTTGGAGATTGAAGTACGGCAAGCATTTCTTCTTTTGTTTGTACCCCATTGTTCGGAGCAGTGCGACGTTGTTGGTCATTCAACTGCGATTCCATTCGGGCAATCTGATGTTCTTTGGAGATTGCATCATCATGCATCACGTACGCTAATGTTCCGACTTCAAGAATGACAACCACCAACAGCAGGGAGACAATAAAACCAAAGCGAGGGCTTCCAAATCCGAGAGAGAGGGCAAGGCGTTCTGCGAGAACTAAAAAAGAAAAAGGAGATCTCTTTTCTTGTTTCTGAATAGTATTGAGAAGAGCTAATTTTACTTTTGGTGAAGGGATTTCTCTGACGACAGATTGATTCAGCAAAAAAGAAGTTCCGGAGTAATCTGAAAATATTTTTTCGAATGCTTCGCCGCCAAGCTTTATTGCGTCGAACAACATCTTCTCATCGTGAGCACCTAACGCACCAACTGCATACGATGCACATAACTCTTCAAATTGTTCTTTTTCCATCTTCATATTATTTTTACGAAAAAAACGTCTACCCGGATTTACATCGTCTTCTTCCATCGGAGTTTTACAATGGGTATTTCAATCAATGTAATCACAACACCCAATGCGGTGTAACTTATAAAACCCATCAACGCCTGTGCCGGAGAACTATTCATTTGACGATGCTGGGTGATAAACCTGCTAATCTCATCGTCTGATGCACCATTCATAATAATTTTTTTACGCTGCCAATCAACCAACGCTTCTATCCAATGCGGGTTAATGGTTGTATTGTAAACATATAAAAAAAATACCAAGAGTGCTGAGAAAATAAATGTTGCCCGGAACCCGATATTGATACCGTCAATGTACGAAAGCTTTTGCGATGTTGCTTCTTGAAATTCGTGCAAGGCAATGTAGATGAAAATAATGGGTATCAGGTTTGAAAAGTATCCGCTGATTTGCCCGATTTCAAGC
>JAQUOA010000078.1 GCA_028749215.1 Bacteroidota bacterium | reverse complement strand
GAAGTATCGGTCACAAAAGGGTCGATTTTTTTATCGAACTCCTGGTACTCGGTAATAATTTTCTCCACATCCATTTCTTCCGAACCATACACTTTGCTGAGCAACTGATTTTTTTCTTCGATATTTCGCGTGAGCTTTTCTCGAAGCACTTTACGGTCGAGCAGGTCAACCACCCGAATTCCAATACGCATGTACTTATCAATGTACGCCGGGCCGATACCCCGTCCTGTTGTTCCGATTTTTTGCACGCCGGATTCACGAATTTTATCGAGCAGTTTGTGGTACGGCATGATGAGATGTGCATTGTGGCTGATGAATAATCGTCCGTCAATTTTCACGCCGAACGATTTAACCATTTCAATTTCTTCCATCAATGCTACAGGGTCAATGACGACTCCGTTGCCGATGACGCATTTGACATGTTTATGAAAAATACCTGAAGGGATGAGGTGGAGAACATATTCTTTCTCTCCGATGCACACTGTGTGACCCGCATTGGCTCCGCCTTGGTAACGAGCGACGATGTCAATGTCGTCGCTCATCATGTCAACAATTTTGCCTTTGCCTTCGTCGCCCCATTGAGCGCCGACAATTATTGTTACGGACATAGTTTTGCTTTCAAAGTTAAAGACAGAAAAACGGAAAAAATTGTTTTGGATTACGATTAGTATAGCAAGAAATGAGACAAATAAAAAGAGGTTATTCAAATCCTTTCGGGAGCCTGTTTTCTTGCAAGTACATCCATTTTTAGCTAATTTCTTTCAAAAGAAATCCTGATATATCAAGACAATGCCTCAAAAAAAGAAAACTTCCTCAAATATTTCAAAAATCGTTCCGCAAAAATCCAGAGAAGAAGTTCTTGCTCAACGCAGGCTCGAATCTCGTGCTGAAGATTCCAAACTTATCAAAGCTGCCATCAAAGGAAATCAGAAGTCGTATCGTGCATTATTAAAAAAGTATCATGACCAGGTCTACAATCTGCTCTACCGCATGGTGCACGAAAAAGATGAGGTAGAAGATTTGACGCAAGAGGCGTTCATCAAGGCATTTCAATCGCTTCAAAACTTCAATGAAGAATTTGCGTTCTCCACATGGCTGTATAAGATCGCCACCAACAATTGCATTGACTATATCCGAAAGAAAAAACTTCAGACATTTTCTATCGATAAGCCGATTGAATCGAAGGACGGTGACTACACGTTTGAAATTCCTGATTCGACATTTGAGCCTGATAAATCGATGATCGCTGCGCAGCGGGCTAAGGCGCTAGAGGAAGCGGTAAATTCCTTGCCTGAAAAGTACCGCCAAGTCATCCTAATGCGGCATTCAGAAGACAAAGATTACCAAGAAATTGCCGATGAACTAAATCTTCCCTTGGGAACGGTAAAAGCCCATATTTTTCGTGCTCGCGAGATTCTTTATAAACGCTTAAAAAAACAGATTCACTATTATTAGCCGTAACTCTTTAGGCGGAACGGCGTAAACAATTGTAAGCCCCCGCACAAAAAGAGGCAAGTATGAAAAAACAAATTTTTTTTACATCTATCTTTTTATTCACGCCACTTCTTCTGACTGTTACTGTTGCGCAGGATATTCGCCGTGAAGTGAAACGCACCACCGAAAAGGAAGTGAAGGTCGTTCTGCATTCTTCATTTGGATCGGTGAATCTTGAAAAAGGAACTCCCGACAAGATTGCTGAAGTTTACTATCGTCAAAAAGAGAGGGATAAAGACGATCATCCGAAAGTCGATATCAATTATTCTGTTCACCGAGATGTGGGCGATCTGCATATTGAAATGCATCCTGAAAGCTCAGAAGAGCACTCGTCGGATGACGGCGATATTCGAGTTCATGCCAATTTGCATTTTAGAACTGATGAATGGTACGTGAAACTGGCTGAAGGAATTCCGCTTTCCATTGAAGCTGAACTTGGCGCCGGCAAAAGTGATTTTGATTTTTCAGGTTTGACGATCAACGATCTTTCCATTTCCACCGGAGCGAGTTCTTCAAAAATCCGATTCGATCAAAAGAATAAAAACATGATGGAAGATCTCAACATAGAAACCGGTGTGAGCAAATTCGTTGCCGAAAATTTGAACAATGCTAATTTTAAAAATATGAAATTTGAGGGGGGAGTCGGTTCATACTATTTGGACTTCGGCGGCGAGCTGGACCATTCTGTTGATGTCAACATCAGTGTCGGTTTAGGAAGTATTACGCTGGTCATTCCCCAGGATATCGGCGTCAAAGTGAAGTACGAAGACAGCTGGCTTTCCAATTTTTCGATTGACGACGAGTTCATTCGGAAGCGAAAGGGAGTGTACGAATCGGAAAATTATGCAAGTGCCCATGGACAAATGAATTTGTTTGTAGAATCAGGATTGGGCAGCGTGAAAATTCGCCGCTCAAAATAACATGCCGGATCAAATTATTTTTACCATCGCCATCGCTATTTCAGTAATCTCAGTTGTCTTCGGGTCAGCAGCCTCGTACCTGGCCTATAAAAATTCAAAGAAAGTTGAAACTGAAATTCGGATGGTGTTTTGGGGAATTGGTGCTATTGCAGGCTTTGTGTTTGGAGCATTGTGCTGGGCGTGGTTTCTCATCCCGATCATTTTAAACCATATATAGGCAACTCTCTTTTAGGTTTATGTATCCTCGACGCTTCCCCCGTGCCGGGGATTTTTATTTTAAAGTCCGTAAAAGAAATACGACGCCCAGGTTTGCCGTTCTGCAATTCCACTCTGTTTATGCAACTGTAAAACGGCCTGCCGGTAGGCATTGAATGGATTTGATGTCGAAGAAAGTGTTGAATAGAAATTCTCTCCGAAGATCCTGCTGCTGCGCGGTTCGATAGGCAATTCCGTTGTGATGATTGATGATGTCCCGTTTAATGCCCAGTAGACGGAATGATTTGGTGTAAGTTTATTTGTCTTCATTTGTACGTCGGAGAGATACACCCGAGGGAAAGGATGAAGCGAAGCAAACAACGAAATCGGAATTGTTGTTCCGCCAGTGGACGCACTGCCGTCGGTTAGCGTGAAGAAATACTCTTTGTCCTGCGTTGTTCGAAATGTTGACGAGATTTGTAAAACTTCTCCCAACGCATTTTTTAGATTCTCTTCCGTTGCATTTTCATTGGCAAAAATCTGAGCATTCCGAAAGAAGCTTCTGATATCACGTAATTCAAATTCCAAACCCCACCGCGTATCCGCAGTGTAGCCAAAGGCAACGATGTTATTGATATATTGCGGAAACGGTGTATTGATGTTACCGAAGGCTACGGCTGGGATATACGATACTTCAATCATTTCAAGCAACGGCTTTTCATTTTTTGTCAACATATGAAATGGGAATTTTTCAAATCCCAAAGGAGGAATGATGACAAAGCGTTGAGTGCCGAATTTTTCAACCGGCTGCATAAGCAATTCGTACAACTCCTCCGACAATTGGTAAAGTGCTCGTGTGTTGGGAGCAGATGACGAAAGCATTTCGATACATCGATTCATTTTTTTTGAGAGTTCATCCCCAAACGATGTGAGCTTTATGCCGATAGTTTCTTTCCCCTGCCGCAGAACAAACACCCACGCCTCGTCATTTACAAAACAGTAGTCCAACAACGTGTATGAAGAAGGGAGGTAATCAAATGAGACAAGAGCCGAACGCTGCGACGTGTTGAGGAATGCAAACTGCTTATACTTTTGCATGAATGAAAGCGACAGTGTATTGAATACAGAAACCGCTTGGGTTCTTTGCTGTTGTAATTGCATGGTATATTCTCTGTCTCTGCCTTGTAGGGCGGCACTCAATGCTCGTTGTATTTCCTCACTCTTGAAACGTGCGGCAATGAATTCCGAAAACGATTTTTGCTTTTCAGGATCGCGGAAATGGAGAGCGTGGAGATCAAGCGACTGTTGAAGCGCCAGCGATCTGGTAATTTCTACAAAGGTTAAGGCTTCATCAAATCTTCGAAGCTTTAAAAGAAGACTGATGAGGTGTTCGGTAAACCATTGTTCGAGTGTATATCGTTGAGTTGGAGTAGAGTAGAGTGTTTGGATATCGATCGGCAGAGAAAGCAAAGCGGGGTCAATAGAATTCTCATGAAATTTATCGAAGGCACGTTTGTAATACGTGATGGCTGCGTTATCATCGTGCAATGATTCTTTTACCATGCCAAGACGGTGAAGCACAATGGCTTCGCCAATGCTCAGACCGGCGCGTGAAAAAAGTGTTTGTGCATGTTCATAAAACTGCACGGCACGAATAAACTCATCAGACGACGGGCGGGAAGGAGATTTTTTTATTTCGCAGTCGGCAATGCGTATGAGCAGATATGCTTCGATGATATTTTCGGAATGTACTTTGGCGGCGTTGTACGCTGCAATAAATTCCTGCTGAGCCTGACCATACGAAAAATTGTTAAAATACAATTCTCCAAATCCGCAATGCACATATACTTCGGAAGTATTTTTTATCGCACCGGAAGCACTCTGCAGCAGTGAGTTTGATCGTTCAAAAAGGGATTTTGCCAGAGACCATTCCTGAGCTTGACCAAAAATTAATCCGCACTGTGCATACGCCAATGGCTTATCAACGGTGTGAAGATTGTGATCCAATAGTTGCTGAATAAATGTGAAATTGTCGTACGCTTCAAATTTTTTCCCCATTACTGTTAACGAGCCCATTTTGCCAATGACTGCCTGAATGGATTTACCGGTATCACCTTCCTGCATGTACAATGGAATTGCTTGGGTAAAATAATTTGCTGCTTTTTGGTGCCGTTGTAATTTTGCGTGCATGGTGCCGAGTTCTAAGGCGATGTCGGCATTCCATCGCGAAAATCGGAAAAGTTGACTGCTGAACAGTGCTTCATCGAGGATAGCAAAGGCTTCGGAAAATTTTCCCAATTCAAAATAAATTTTTCCCATGGCAATCATCATTGGCAATTCAGACTGGCGGTCGGCAATCTGTGCATAGAGATCTCTTGCCGATGAAAAATTTTGCAGTGCGGGCTGTAATTTTCCGGCCGAGAGCTGGAGCTTTGCCAGCGCGGCATAATTTTCTGAAAGTTTCGTTTTGTTATTGGCGGAAGCATAGAGCGCAAGACTTTCTGTCAACAGGCGCTCGGCTTCAATAGTGTTATTGTTCACGATTTCATTAGTAGCCTGGCGCATCATGTGGTCAGCTTTTTCTGTCAACGTTGTATTGGATTGATCGCCGCATCCGATGAGTATCAGAAGGAGAAAAAGAGGGAAATATGACGCGAGTCTTTTCATTGGAGAAATATTGTGATTCAATATAGCAAAGAGCGCTTTAAAATAAAAAAGCCGACTTATCTAGCCGGCTTTTTATCCAAAATATTCCCTGTTAGATAATAAACATTAAACCAGCCGTTGCGGAATTATTTTTTCCGAGATTGTAATCAGCATTGATGTTCAAGAAAAGAAGCTTCAAACTAAGTCCGAGTGTAAGACGTGACTTGTTGGCACCCTCAAGTTCAAAATGAATTGGAAGATCGGTTGTGCCGACCGAATTTGTGATCTTTGCAGTGTAATCGAACGTCATTGTTGACGATTCAAGCATAAAACCGGCGTATGGAGTTACATTCAGAGCTCCGGGTCCAAAAGTTTTGCTGACGTTAATACCAAATGCCGTTGCTTTTGATACAAACAGTGTTCCGACGGAAAGTTTTTGTGTGAAGAAACTTGCAGAGATATCAACTGGCAGAGGATTTGGGAACCAAATGCCTGGATTATGTTGAATGCCAAATCCAAAATATTTGAATTTCCCAACTTCCTTAGAAACCTCAACTTCTGGTAAATAGCGAAACGTGAATTGTGTTCCAACAAATGTACCAAGACTTAATTGTGGTGCAGCAAGAGGAATGACAGAAACATTTTCAAGTAAACCAGCAACATCAGGAATTGCCACCGAAGAACCAGGGATATCACGAGTACCCGATGGACCGAAATCAATGGTTTTTCCGGGGAACACAATTTTAATAGTATCGGTCTTTGATCCCACAATTGTTCCCCCAGTAATTCCTACTGAGAAATCCTGAGCGGATATCTTGTCGATAATATCTTGTTTGTTTGTAACTGGTATCAAATTCCAATTTGGAATATTTTGTGCGATTATCTCGGCTTGGCTTTTTTCCCCACTAGGATTGTGGACAAAGTCGCCGGAGTAATATCCACCGCTAAAACGGAAAGCCCCTGAAGTTCCATCGGGAATTTTCTTTGCCGCATCACTGGGGAATGTTCCCATTGCTACAAGACCAAATTCGAGATCAAAACCGAGCATTTTTGATGCCGGTGCTTTATGAAACCAGCCTCCGTTTAAGTCTGCGCCAAAGCCTGTTACTATCGGGTTAACGTACTCTTTCGCAGCATCGCCGGCAAGTTTTACCATTGTTCCGGCCATATCTTGAGCATTTGATTGAGAAACAATCAAACCGAAACAGATAAGAACTGTGAGTAGATTTTTTTTCATTGTTTGCCCCCTGTATAATGTTTGTGGATAAAAAAATGGTTGTGATCGAAAGACAAATTTCGTTTGTATGCGGGGAAAAAATACATTTTTCTGATAGAAGGTTTCCATGAAGGCATTACAAATATAGCCATTAAAAATTCAAAGGCAACAGTTTTTTATTGCTAATAGTGCGCATTTTTTTAAAATTGCAGTAACATTCTTAGAGGTTCTATGAAATCTATCGGCATTAAAAAGCTCTATTACTCAATCAGCGAAGTGGCGAAAATAACCGACCTTGAACAATATGTGCTTCGCTACTGGGAATCTGAATTTGAGCTGTTGAAACCTCAAAAGAACAGAGCCGGGAACCGTGTGTACACCAATAAAGAGATTAAACTGATTCTCCTTATTAAAAAGCTGCTGCGCGAAGAACGGTATACTATAGAAGGAGCGAAGCAAGTACTTCAAACGTGGCAATCCGACGATACAGGCGAACAGACGGTGCTTCCGTTTAATGAAACATCCGAAGGAACAAAACCTGTGCTACAACAGCCTGTCACGAAAATCACTGACCTTCAATTGAAAGAAGATTTACAGGAAATTAAAAACGTTTTGGAAGAGTTTTTGACAAAGTTAAATTAAGACGGGAATGGTTAAGAATAAAAAAAGTCTTTCGTTATGACGAAAGACTTTTTTGTTTTGTGTTTGTCGGAACGGCGGGATTCGAATGCCAACGGCATCCCATTGGGACCAGCGACCCCTACCACCTCAAGTGCCGAAGTCATTCTATTGGAAGTAGTGTGCTAGCAGTTCTTATTTTTATTGTACATATATCTTTTAATTTCTCGAAGAGTTTTTCCGGGTGTCGGGAGATTCCAAAAAAAGAAAAGCCTCTGTTTTTAGCAGAGACTTTATTGTTTCTTGTCGGAACGGCGGGATTCGAACCCGCGACCCCTACCACCCCAAGGTAGTGCGCTAACCGGGCTGCGCTACGTTCCGATGATGTTCTTTTATTGAGCGAAGATCTAACCATCCTTTCGGTGATTTTAAAAATCTTTCGCGTTGTACAGCTTCACTTCTGAATGCAAAATTTTCGCTGTAGATGATTTTCCACGGTCTGCCAGCTTTGGTGGAAAGATTACGTCCAGTGTTATGATAGTGCAATCGATGAATGAGATTATTGGTTTGACCAATATAATACTTTTTGGTTCTTTCGCTGTGTAAAATATAAATATAAAATTTCACAAACGATTTGTATTTTGTACGTCAAATAGTAGTGCGCTAACTGGTCGCGAAGTGATTCCTTAGGAAGCTGCGTTACGTTCCGTAGTTGACTTTAGAAAGTTACAAAAAAGAGAGAGATATTCCAAAATAGATTTTTGTATCCCATGCCGGAGAGTTATGAGAACATTTTTACTAAGCTTTGCTTTGACAGCTACACTTTGTTCTATATCAGTTCCGCAAGTTCACGGCACACGAAAATTGATTGTTGTGATTTCTGATCAGTGGACCTCTGCTACCGGTACATTGTATCTTTTTGATAAAACACCAAACGGGTGGAAACAAAAGAAAGAATCCTGGCACGTTTCGCTTGGTGATTCAGGACTTGCCTGGGGAATTGGAATTTTAAAACATCCAAGAGGCGGAAGAATAAAAGTTGAAGGAGATTTATGTTCGCCGGCGGGCATTTTCCACATTGGCAAGCTCTATGGCTTAGATGAAAATAAACCTGAAGGTATTCGATATCCCTACCATAAGATTACTTCGCAGACGGTTTGCGTCGACGATGCGCAATCGACTTCATATAATAGAATTGTAGAGAGCAATCTCGTAAAAATCGATTGGACAAGTTCTGAAGAGATGGCAAAAGTAGTTCCTGATTACAAATATGTTCTTGTGGTAAAGCATAATCCGGACCACGAAAAAGGGAAAGGAAGCTGTATTTTTCTTCACATCAACAATAAGCCAACGACCGGCTGTACCTCGATGGACGAAGAAAATATGCTGATTCTTTTACGCTGGCTTAATCCCAAGAAAAAGACACTCATTGTTCAACTTCCGGAAACTGAATACCAACAGCTCCGTCCACGATGGAAGTTACCTTCTCTCATCCCTCATTGACTATGAAAAAAAATAAAATTATTGCCGGTATTGCCCTTTCCTTTGTAGTTCTCATGGTCGTTGTTTTTTTTGCCCTTCGATATCTGTTAACAAAATCATTCCCCGAATATGACGGCACAATCGCGGCATCCCAGCTCTCTGAAACCGTAAAAATTTTGCGGGATGACTTTGGCGTTCCGCACATCATTGCAAAAAATGAATACGATCTGTTCTTTGCTCAAGGGTACGTTCATGCACAGGATCGGTTGTGGCAAATGGATATTTCACGCCGTGCCGGTGAAGGACGTCTTTCCGAAGTGCTTGGAACGTCGACAATAAAGTTCGACAAGATGCTGCGAACGATTGGCTTTCGACAGCTTGCTGAAAAACTTGAACAACAGCTTCATCCAAAATCAAAAGAAATTTTACAGGCGTATGCTGACGGCGTGAATGAATTTATTCGTACGCACAGAGGAAAACTTCCGGTCGAATTTGACATGCTGAACTATACCCCGGAAGAATGGAAACCGATTCACAGCATTATGATTACCAGATTAATGGCGTGGGAATTGAACATCTCCTGGCATGTTGATGTTGTGCTTGGCGAACTTGTGGCAAAACTTGGAGTTGAAAAAGCTGGAAAGATTTTCCCCACATATCCCGAAAACGCTCCGGTAATTGTTGATAAAAATATTTCCCAGCGGTCATTTCCTCAACTGAACAATTTTGTTGAGGTAGAAAGTGAGTTCAGAAATTTTTTTGGGACAACCGGAACCCATATCGGCAGCAATGCATGGGCAGTAGCGCCGCAAAAATCGGAAAATGGAAGAGCGATGCTCGCAAACGACCCGCATCTTGGCTTAGGAATTCCGGCGAAATGGTACGAGATTCACTTGAAGGGTGGCGATGTGGATGTTGCGGGTGTGTCGCTTCCCGGAACACCGCTGGTCGTGATTGGACACAATAAAAATGTTGCATGGGGATTAACCAACGTGATGGCAGATGATGCTGATTTTTACCTTGAAAAAACGGATTCGCTTGGGGCTGACAAATATCTTTTTAGAGGCGAGTGGAAAGATATCGAGACCGTCTATGATACCATTGCCGTAAAAGATTCTTCATCAGTGCCCTTTGTGATTCATAAAACAGTCCATGGCCCCGCCATCAACGAAATTTATCCGCTTGAAAATTTTGCCCAATCAAATTTCATTACCATGAAGTGGACCGGTTACGAGATGAGCGATGAGCTGTTAGGTATTTATGGCATTAACACAGCGCATGACTGGCAAAGTTTTCTGAACGGAGTAAAAGAATTTACAGTGCCTGGGCAGAATTTTGTTTATGCCGATGTGAATGGCAATATCGGATATCATCCCGGCGTCAGACTGCCGATGAGAAAGAATCAAAATCCGACTCTCCCTTTTGTTGGATGGACCGGTGAGAACGAGTGGCTGGGATTTATTCCATTTAATCAGCTGCCGTCATCGTATAATCCTGCCGAAGGATTTATTGCTACTGCCAATAATAAAACAAGCAACAGTGTGAAATATCACATTTCAAATTTGTGGGAGCCGCCATCGCGTATTCAACGGATTCGAGAAGTGTTGCAGTCAAAAGAAAAATTGTCGGTAGGTGATTTTAAGAGATTGCAAAATGATTACGTTTCGCATTTTGCCAAAGATGTAACGCCGTTCATTTTATCAGCCTATCGCGATAAAAAAATTTCAGACCCGAGAATTGAAACGGCGCTCAGTTATTTCCGCAATTGGAATTTTACCATGACAAAGGAAGATGTTCCGACAACGATTTTTGAAGTTTTCTTCAATCACCTTATAAAAAATATTTATCAGGACGAAATGGGAGATGAACTTTTCCGACAGTATATTTTCCTTGCAAATATTCCGTATCGAGTGACGTTATCCCTGCTGAACAACGCCGACAGTTCATGGTTTGACAATATCACAACACCATCTGTTGAGACACGCGATGATATCATCCAGCAAAGTTTAAATGAAACCGTACTAGATTTGACCGAGAAATTAGGGAGTGAGATGAAGGAATGGCGGTGGGGAAGATTACATACGCTTACGCTGCGTCATCCATTTGGGAATATAAAAGTACTCGCAACGATTTTTAATATTGGACCATTGGAAGTCGGCGGTTCGGGCACGACCGTGGATAATGGTGAATACCATTTCGGCGAACCGTACGCTATGACGTTAGGGCCATCAACGAGGCAGATTGTGGATTTTTCGGATCTTAATGCTTCACTTTCTGTTATTCCTTCGGGACAGTCCGGTCAACCATTGCACCAATATTATTCAGATCAGACGCCGCTGTGGAGCAACGGAGAGTATCACACAATGCCTCTGAACGAAGATGCAATAACTTTAATCTCAAAAAATATTTTGTATCTTACCCCGTCAAAAAAATAGAATACCCAAGGAATATGCTTGATCTATGAAATCTAAAGTGTTGAAGTATGGAAGGACGAAAATAGTATGCACGCTTGGTCCGGCATCGTCATCATTGGAAACATTGGTAAAGATGATTGAAGCCGGAATGGATGTTGCACGGTTGAACTTTTCTCACGGAACACATGAAGAACATCTGGAGATGATGAATCGTGTTCGGCAAGCTTCTGCAGTGACCAACGAGCCTGTTGCCATCCTTCTTGATCTGCAAGGACCAAAGATCAGGACGGGGAAATTGAAAGAGCCGATGGAATTAAAAATCGGCGAGAAACTTGTGATTACCATCGATGAGATGTTGGGCGAAAATCACAGAGTATCGACAACCTATCAGCATCTTCCTAAAGATGTAAAACCCGGTGACACAATTTTAATGGATGACGGACTGCTGCAATTTAAAGTTCTGTCATCAACAGATACAGAAGTCACTGCCGAAGTTGTCTACGGGGGAATGTTGAAAAGTAATAAAGGAATCAATCTTCCCGGTGTTGCCGTCAGTGCGCCATCGCTGACGGAAAAAGACAAAGATGATCTTCTCTTCGGAATTGCGAACGATGTCGATTATGTCGCGCTCTCGTTTGTTCGGACAGGAAGAGATGTTGTGCAGCTTCGAGACTTTATTGTGGCGAATATTGATAAGAGAAAAAAACTCCCCGTCATCGCCAAGATTGAAAAAGATGAAGCGCTGAAAAATATCGATGCCATTATTAGTGAAGCGGACGGCATTATGGTGGCGCGCGGAGATTTAGGTGTTGAGTGCCCGGCAGAAGAAGTTCCTGTTGCACAAAAGATGATTGCACGAAAAGCGAATGCGGCCGGTAAACCGGTCATCATTGCAACGCAAATGCTCGATTCGATGATTGAAAA
>JAQUOA010000288.1 GCA_028749215.1 Bacteroidota bacterium | reverse complement strand
TCCACAGAACAGCATGTCGTTTCTCCGTTCAAACACGGAAGTAATTTTGAATCACTTTTCTTTTTTTTACACCATATGTTTCCTTCGGCTATAACATCTTCTGGCAATGGATATTTCATTTGTTTTTTGCTTTCCTGGATTTTCTTGTCGAGATGCATTGGTAAAACCGTTACGTAAGGGATTAGTTGCAGGTGTTCATCGATGCAGAAAGCAAAATGAAAATTCTTTGATTTATCCTTTTTATTTAATACTTCTGTATATTTCTGTATGCAGAACGGCTCATTTCAACTCCCGGTCAAATCAACTTTAATTCATTATTCTATCACCGGTAACGGTAAACCTTTGCTTATTTGTCCCGTGACCTGGGGTGTGGATGGTCATCGATGGACAATGCTTGATGAGCTTGCGAAAAATTTTACGCTTATCCGTCTTGACCCGCGCGGCACGGGAAAATCAGGCGATGTAAAAGAGAAAAGCGAATATGGAATTCCGACGCTTGTTGAAGATATAGAAGCACTTCGCTTTCATCTCAATATCGAACAATGGAATGTGATGGGACAATCGGCCGGCGGTTGGACGGCGTTGGAGTATGCGCTTGCCCATCAAGAACATGTTAACAAGCTTATCGTTGTCTGTTCTGCACCAACCGGGCAATTTCATAAAGGAACGTTTCGCGATCCTTCTCATCCATTGTTTCCACAATATGATCGGCTCTCAAAAGAAATTCGTTCTCTTCCGCATGAAGAGCGAGTGAAAAGATTCAATCGGGCAATTTACCAATATGATGTGCAGACGGATGAAGCAAGGAAAGCTATTGAGAAAATTTTTGCCAACGCGGACTTCAGTGCGAAACGAAATCAATATTTTATTTCGACCGAGTTGCAGCGATACAATGTCACAGAACGGCTGTATGAAATAACCGTGCCTGCACTTGTCATCGGTGGAGTACACGATGTTCATGTTTCCCCTTCGTGGAGTGAAATGATGATGCAGAATATTTCCGGCGCGCGTTTAAAAATGATGGAACATTCCGGCCATTTTCCGTGGTTAGATGAACCGGAAATTTTTTTCGATACGGTTATTAAATTTCTAAAAACATAGTCTGCGGATTGCACCATGATGAAAACAAAATTTTTCCTCCTCTTCTTCCTCTTTCTAACAGCCGTGCACGCACAGCCGGCAGGCTTCCCGTCCGTCTGGAAATTTACTACAACCGACAGCGCTGCGTATGCTTCTTCGGCATTCAATGACAGCAGCTGGGCAAACATTTCCGTTCCAAGCCAGTGGGAATCGCAGGGCTTCGCAAATTACGACGGCGTTGCATGGTACAGGACAAAATTTTCTGTTCCGAAAAAAATGCTTCGCCTGCCATTGTTGCTGCTTGCAGGAAAAATTGACGACGCAGATGAAACGTATTTGAATGGAATGCTTATTGGTGCAACGGGAAAATTTCCACCCAATGCAGTTTCAGAGTGGAGCCGGCAGCGTGCGTACAAAATTCCAGCCGGTGTGCTAAAAGAAAACAATGTTCTTGCAGTTCGCGTGTACGACGGCGGCGGCCCGGGAGGCATTATCGGCAGCGTGATGGGAATTTTTACGAAGAAAGAATACATCGCCGAATTGAATCTTGGCCCCGCGCCGAAAAAATCGTGGCATAAGCTGACAACATCCAACGGGCTTATTGCCGCAGTGTACGATGAAAAGAAGAACGCGATTGAAACCGCCTTGCCGCACATTTTTCAGGCGTACGACTCCGGCAAAGCAGTGCGTGCCTTTGCAATGAATATTCATCCAAAAATTTCTGCTATGCCGAAAACTGTTTCGTATGAAGCGAACACGCATGTAATTCGCACCGACTTCGGTAATTTTTCCATTTACTATTTTGCGCCGTTTACAACGCAGGAAAAAATATTGTATGCTGTTGTTCGCGGAAAAGAAAAAGAGATTTCAGAAATTGAATTTGAATTTCACAGTGGATTTGGCGAAATGCTGACAAAACACGCAGAACGAAAAGAGAAAAACGGTACAGCAGAAAAATATTTCCTCTTCTCATTCAATGACTCACTTCACAATAATACTGAGGCAATTGACAGTGCTGCAAAACGGATATCAGCAGAACAGACTTCCGTTGTTGATGACGAAATTCATTTCATGAAAAACATTTTCTCTTCATGTACGTTTCCGAAAGGTTTATCAAAGCAAGAACGAAATATTGTCGAACAATCTATTTCAGTGTTGAAAATGTCTCAAGTCGGCGAAGCGGAAATATTCCCGCATTCGCGCGGACAAGTATTGGCATCGCTTCCTCCCGGTGTGTGGAATATTGCCTGGGTAAGAGACGGACGATATGCCATTGGCGCAATGGTACGACTCGGAATGTTCACCGAAGCAAAACGCGCGCTGCGATTTATGCTTACTGCTCCGTCAGGACAATATAAAAATTTCATTCACACGGATGGAAAAGAGTACGGCATTGGAGTTGATTATCAAATTTCTGTCTGCCGCTATTTTGGGAACGGCCGTGAAGAATCTGATTTCAACGATCAGGGGCCAAATATTGAAATTGACGGTTTCGGATTGACTCTTTCCGCCATTGCAGAGTATCTTCAATACAGCAAAGACACGGCATTTGTCCGCGAATGGGACACACTCATTACTGCAAAAATTGCCGACGCAATTTTGTACTGCATCGCGCCAAACAATCTTATCCGTAACGAATCCGGGCCATGGGAACGCCATCTTCCCGGAAAACAATACGCGTACACTTCCGCATCGTGTGCAGAAGGGCTGTTCCAGTTTGCAAAACTCCATGCTGCGCTAAATTTGGGATCACAAAAATATTTTGATGCGTCACAACGATTGAAAGAAGGTATTCTCTCCCATCTCATTTATCAAAACACATTCATCAAAGGAAATGAAGAAGGAGCCTCTCCGAAAGAACATGAATTCATGGATGGACAAACGTTTGAAGGCTTTGCAATAGGTTTGTTGACCGATACGACGCTGTTTACATCTCACATGAGAGCGTACAATAAAGAGCTTCGAGTAAAGGATCCAAAGCGCGGGTACATTCGCATCAACAGTGCAGATTGGTATGAATGCCAGGAATGGCTGTTTCTTGACGCACGACTTGCTGTTGCCCAACTGAAATTCGGAAATAAAAAAGAAGCTCAGCGATTATTGAATTGGATTACATCTCAATCAGCATTAAATTTTAATTTGATTCCTGAAATGTACGG
>JAQUOA010000077.1 GCA_028749215.1 Bacteroidota bacterium | reverse complement strand
GTTATTTCCAGTGAAGATAATTTTGCTTCCCACATTGAAGATACCATGAAAGCTGGAGCGTATCTTTGTCATCGTGATACTGTCGAGTTGGTTGTAAAAGAGGGGCCGGAACGAATCAATGAATTGATTGATATCGGAGTTCAGTTTACGCTTAAAGAAAAAAAACTTGACCTTGGGAAAGAAGGGGGCCACTCAAAACATCGCATAGTTCATGCGGCTGATCTTACAGGAAAAGAAATTGAACGTGCGCTTCTGGCAAAAACCACTTCCCACCCCAATATCAAAATTTACGAAAATCACATCAGTATCGATCTCATCACAGAACACCATCTCTTTGGAACTGAAAAGCAGTCACATGATTCAATCCATTGTTGGGGTGCCTATGTATTGGATGTCCACAACAATGAAGTGAAAACATTTTTGGCGTCAACAACAATGCTTGCCACCGGCGGTGCAGGGCAAGTATATTTGCACACAACAAACCCGTTGATCGCAACCGGTGATGGGGTTGCAATGGCATTCAGAGCGGGAGCAAGAATTGCAAACATGGAATTCATCCAATTCCATCCCACAACACTCTTTAATTCCGGTTCCCCATCATTCCTCATCTCTGAAGCCGTTCGTGGTTTTGGGGCAATCTTACGCACGAAAGCAGGGGAAGATTTTATGAAGAAATACCACGTGCAGGCATCGTTGGCGCCGCGTGATATTGTAGCCAGAGCGATAGATGCGGAGTTAAAGAAGAGCGGAGATGAATGCGTTTACTTAGATTTAAAACACTTAAATGCTGATGCTGTAAAAGACCATTTTCCAAATATTTACCAGCGTTGCCTGAAACATAATATCGACATAACGAAAGATTTTATTTCCGTTGTTCCAGCAGCCCATTATTCATGTGGTGGAGTAGTTGTGGATCAAAATGGAGCGACGTCAATTTCTGGATTGTACGCGGTTGGTGAGGTGAGCATGACGGGATTACATGGTGCAAATAGACTTGCGAGCAACTCACTTCTTGAAGCTGTAGTATTTTCACACAATGCTGCAGAAATTATTAGAAGGAAAACACTTCAAAAGAATGTTGTTCCGCAAAATATTCCGGATTGGGATGATAGTGGAACAATCAACAGTGAAGAATGGGTTTTAATATCTCATAACAGGAAAGAAATTCAGCAGTTGATGTGGGATTATGTAGGCATTGTGCGTTCAAATCATCGTTTAGAGCGATCACAGCGGCGAATTAAATTGGTCCTGGAAGAAGTAAAAGACTTTTATCAACGAACAAAGGTTAATGAAGGCCTTATAGAATTACGAAATCTTTCTTGTGTTGCCGATTTAATAATTCAATCGGCATTGAAAAGAAAAGAGAGCCGTGGCTTGCATTTTACAACAGATTACCCAAATCTTGATGATCAAAATTGGTTAAAGGATACGGTTATAACATAAATGAAATCAAAAGTATCAAAGAAAAAAATTAAAGATAAACCTCGATGTGCTTGCGGCATATTCGGGACATTTGATAATCCTTCTGCTTCAATTCTAACGTATTACGGATTGCATGCATTACAGCACCGCGGTCAAGAAGCCAGCGGAATTGTTACCTGTGAGTACCATGAGGAGAAAAAACGATCACGCTTCAACGTTGTGAAAGACATGGGATTGGTTACAGACGTCTTCAGAGATTACAATATTCTTCGGGAGCAGCTTAAAGGAACAGCGGCAATCGGGCACAATCGATATTCGACCACCGGATCTGCCAATAACGAAAAAAATATTCAACCGCTTACGGTGAATTATCGAAACGGAAATTTAGCCATTGCTCATAACGGTAACTTAACCAACTTTCATACCATCCGAAAAGAATTGCAGGATGATGGAACAATTTTTCAGACAACGTCTGATACAGAAGTGTTGCTTCACCTGATTGCACGCAGCAAACAGAAAAATCAAATCGATCAGATACGGGAAGCACTTGATAGAGTAGACGGTGCATTTTCTCTGTTGATCTTAACGGATACTATGCTCATTGCAGCTCGTGACGTTCACGGATTTCGTCCTTTGTCACTAGGCAAAAAGGATGGAAGTTACGTTGTAGCGTCAGAGACATGTGCGTTTGACATCATCGATGCGAAGTATGTCAGAGATGTTGAACCGGGTGAAATTCTTGTGATCGACCAACGCGCGGACTCGAAAGAACAGCTTCATTCATTCCGCATCAATAGAAAAGCAGAAGAGTCTCACCATTGCATATTCGAGTATATTTATTTTTCACGCCCGGATAGCTTTATTTTTGGGGACAGTGTTGATAAAGTTCGTCGGAAGCTCGGAAAATCTCTTTCTCAAGAAGCACCCGTTCATCCAGATGATGATGAAAAAACAATCGTTATCAGTGTCCCCGATTCCAGCAACACGGCAGCGCTGGGGTACGTAACGGAATCTCTGAAACAGGGAATTAAAACAAAATTTGAACTTGGGCTCATCCGTAATCATTATGTCGGCAGAACATTTATTCAGCCGGAACAAGGGATGCGGGAGATGAAAGTAAAAACCAAATTCAACACGGTAAAGGGCGTTTTGAGAGGGAAAAAAATCGTTGTGGTGGATGATTCAATTGTTCGCGGGACAACATCTAAACAGCTGGTAAAATTATTGAAAGAAGCTCATCCCAAAGAAATTCATTTCAGAATTACTTCTCCGCCAATTGTCAATTCATGTTATTACGGAATGGATTTTCCAAATAGAGAAGAGCTTATTGCTGTAAAATGTGGTGAAGATGTAGAAAAAATCCGCCAAGAGCTTGGTGTTGATAGTATTCATTTTCTTTCAATGAAAAAAATGCTTGACTCTGTTCCCAAAACTGAACATAAAAATTATTGCACAGCTTGTTTTGGTGGCTCGTACCCTGTCCCGATTGAAAATGTCGTCGATAAAAACGAATTAGAGATCTGATGCTGGGGGAAACAGTTTTTACATCGATAATTTTTCTTTTCACTAGGCTGAATTTTTCGAGGACTACGGTTCCAGGTACGTATCTTCGCAAATTTAAAAATGAACTTGATGCCCCTTCCTTGAACTTTATCCGGCAGGTACTGTCAAAAACAAAAGTTCAATGCAATCAACCACTTATTATTTCTGTTCAACCCTTTTATTCTGCCCAGTTTTCATTATCAAATAACTTCCGATCAAAAAGATATGTTGGGGTGAAATTGAACCCGCAAGCTTTTGATGAACAAATTCTCCAACTGTTGTGACTGGTTTCTATCTTTACCCGATTGAAGTTTTTAATAAAAGTAAGGCCAAAATGAAAATAAAACTCGGAAAATTTTCTGTAATACGATAATGAAAGAAAGAATCTGGACCATATCGAACATGTTGTCGTTAAGCCGGATCGTTTTGATGATTCCTGCGGTGTATTTTTTGTATACCCCAATGCATTTTCATCGGGAGATTGCAGTGTTCATTGTTTTAGTTGCAATGATCACAGACGCTCTCGATGGATATTTGGCAAGAATGCTTCATCAAATTTCCAATCTTGGGAAAATTATCGATCCCCTTGCCGATAAAATTGGCGTCGGCATCGTGGTTGTAATGCTGACGTTTTATGGCGATATTCCATTGTGGTTTACAATCGTTGTGCTTTCCCGTGATATCATCATCTTTCTCGCAGGGTTATACATAAAAACAAAAACCGGAATTATTCTTCAATCAATGATGTCGGGAAAGATTGCAGTTGCAACGTTGGCATTTACGATTGTTCTGGCAATGTTGAAGTATCCTTTTTTTGAAAAATTGTACGAGGGTTTGATTGTGGTGACGGTTCTCTTGCTTGGAGTTTCTCTTTCGGTGTACACCAAAAGATTTTTCATCACTCTACAACGGAACAAAACTCGTGTTTAGGATATCAGCCGAAGTAGATTCGTATAGGACACTTCGTTTTTTAAAATTGATTTAGTTATATGAAAATGACATATGGGATTTTTAGACTCATTTAAATTCTCACGCCTTAAAGAAAGCCTGACAAAAACACGCGAGACGCTTGTAACAAAGGTAAATAGATTGATTTTTGCCAAAGGCAAAATTGACGAAGAATTTTTGGAACAATTGGAAGAGATTCTCATCTCCGGCGATGTCGGTGTCGAAACCTCGCATCGCATTATAGAAAATCTCAAACGTCACACAAAGAGCCAGAAATACGAGAAACAAGAAGAACTGGGCAGTTTAGTGAGGGCAGAAATTGCCAATACTCTTATTTTGGATTTGTCTAATGGAAAAAATCCGTTTGAATTCCCATCGCATACAAAACCGTATGTGATTATGGTCGTGGGGGTAAATGGCGTCGGCAAAACAACGACCATTGGAAAGCTTGCATACAATTATAAATTTGCCAACAAGAATGTGATTATCGGCGCGGCAGACACATTTCGCGCGGCTGCTAATGAGCAATTGGAAATTTGGGCACAGCGTGCTGGCGTGCAAATTATTCAACAGTTGCATGGTTCCGATCCGGCCGCCGTTGCGTTTGATACTGTAAAAGCTGCTCAAGCCCGCGGTGCTGATGTTGTTATTGTTGACACGGCTGGACGTCTTCACACAAAAACCAATTTGATGGAAGAATTAAAAAAAATCAAACGCGTAATTCAAAAAGTCAGCGCAGAAGCCCCGCACGAAATTTTACTAGTTCTGGATGCAACCACAGGGCAGAACGCCATTCAACAAGCAAAACTTTTTAACGAAGCAGTTGGAATAACCGGCGTAGTCATTACAAAATTGGATGGAACGGCAAAGGGGGGAGTGATCTTCGCCATCAGCCATGCCCTTAAAGTGCCTGTGCGCTTTATCGGTGTTGGAGAAAAAATCGATGACCTGCAGCCGTTTGATCCAGAGAAATTTGTTCAAGCATTATTTGAAAAAGAAATTGCATGAAGCTTTCGTGGAAACAATATGATCTACATCTGAAACATACATTTCGGATCTCCAGAAGCGCCCGAGATACAGCATCTGTTATGATAGTTTCGTTCGAACATGAAGGGATAGTCGGATACGGTGAGGCATCACCATCGTCGCGTTACGGAGAAAGTCTTGAAACGCTGGTAAATTTTCTCTCTCTGATCAATTTTGAAAAATTTGAATCACCTTTTTTGCTGGATGATATTCTCCGGTATAGTGAAACCCTTTTACCGGGAAATTCTTCAGCCAAATGTGCTGTCGATATTGCTCTTCATGATTGGATAGGAAAAAAGCTCGGTGTGCCACTGCATCAAATGTGGGGATTGAATCCAAAAAAAATCCCCCTTTGCTCATTTACTATTGCCATTGATTCAAAAGAAGCTGTGGAACAAAAAGTTCGAGAGGCAGAAGAGTATCCAATTTTAAAAGTGAAACTCGGATTGGATAACGATAAAGAAATGATTGACACCATTCGTAAGATTACCGACAAACCGTTATACGTTGATGCAAATGAAGGATGGAAAACACGAGAGCGAGCATTGGAATCTGTGAAGTGGTTAAAAAAACAAAATGTTGTATTTATCGAACAACCAATGCCGGCTTCTCAATTCAGTGACTTACAATGGCTTCGGGATCATTCAGAACTGCCGTTAATTGCCGATGAGAGTGTTGTTCGGCTTTCAGATATTCCGATGCTGGCACAGGCGTTTGACGGCATCAACATCAAATTGATGAAATGCACCGGGCTTCGTGAGGCTTTGAAAATGATTCACACAGCGCAAGCAGCCGGGTTGAAAGTAATGATGGGGTGCATGATTGAAACGGCGGTCGGTATTTCTGCCGCTGCGCAGCTCGGGCCGTTGCTCGATTACTGCGACCTCGATGGAAATGTCCTTATCACCGACGACCCGTTTGACGGTGTTCGAAACACAAAAGGCAGACTGATTTTAAATGGCAAACCGGGAATTGGTGCAACACCACGAATGACATGAACTCTATTATCAACATATTACCAGAGCACCTTGCCAATAAAATTGCGGCGGGAGAAGTTGTTCAACGACCGGAGTCTGTCATTAAGGAATTGCTGGAAAATGCTATTGATGCAGAGGCGACAGCAATTTCAATTACGATAAAAAATGCAGGTAAATTACTCATCCGGGTGACTGACAACGGCAAAGGAATGAGTGAGGAAGATGCGGTGAAATCTTTTTATCGGCATGCAACAAGTAAAATTGCCTCATACGATGATTTGGAAAATATTCATACGCTCGGGTTTCGGGGTGAGGCGCTTGCATCAGTTGCTGCTGTTGCGCAGGTTGAATTGAAAACAAAAAGAGATGAAGATGAAGTCGGTACGTTTATCCGCACTGAAGGAAGTGAAATCAAAGAACAGACAAAATCTGCACATCAACGAGGAACCACGGTTTCTGTCAAAAATCTTTTCTTTAATACTCCGGCTCGCCGTCAATTTTTGAAATCGAACAACACTGAGTTTAAGCATGTGTACGAAACCATTCAACGTCTTGCGCTTTCTCATCCGGAAATTGCGCTAGAATTTGTCAGCGATGATGATACTATTCTTGCGTTGCCGGGTCAAGGTCTTGATGAAAGGCTTAAAAGCTTGTTTGGAGATCGGCATTTTTCAACTCTTATTTCCGTTAAAGAAACGACCGATTTGCTTTCAATCAACGGATTTGTGGGGAAGCCTGACTTTGCCCGCAAATCAAAAGTTGATCAATTTATTTTTCTCAATAAACGATTCATTATCAGTCGTTCAATAAACCATGCAGTCTTTTCCGGATATGAACATCTCGTGGAAAAGGGAAACTTTCCGTTCTTTCTTTTGTTCATTGAACTAGATCCTCACAAAGTTGATGTCAATGTTCATCCGTCAAAAATGGAAGTAAAGTTTGCCGATGAACAAAGTATCTATAGAATTGTCATGTCGGTAGTACGTAAAGCACTTGGTCAAAACGACCTTATGCCAACAGTGGAATTTCAATCTTCGAATCAAACACAATTTTCGTCTCTTCATCATGTTGCGCAACCGCGATGGATTGGCGATGAGAGGGGTTTGTCTTCTTCAGTCCCAAATACACCTTTTGGAATTGAAGCGAAGAAACAATTCGAGAATGAAGATTTCCCTTTTGATCTTTCATCAAAATTAGATCAGATATTTTCAACGACTCCGGCAACTGAAACAGCTCAACAGCAAATCGAAGCACAGCAAGTTCAGCATGGGACAAGGGAAAGTGAAGCGCAGGAAGGAAAAGCTATTTGGCAGCTTCACAACAAATACATTCTTTCTCAAATCCGTTCCGGATTGATGATTATTGATCAACATGTTGCCCATGAACGAATTCTATATGAAAGAGCCTTGCAGAGATTCAATAACGCAGTTCCTTCATCTCAGCAACTGCTTTTTCCGCAAACGGTCCAACTGACTTCAGGTGATTTCACTTTGGTCAAGGAAGTGCTTCCTTTTTTGCAAAGTATTGGATTTGAAACAAAAATATTCGGGAAGAATACGATTGTGCTGGAAGGCGTTCCGCCGGAAGTAAAAGCTGGAACAGAAGCTACAATCTTGCAGGATATTCTTGATGAATTTAAAAACAACCAGTTGCGGGTGAAGCTTGATGCGCGAGATAATGTGGCAAAATCGTTTTCTTGCAAAGCGGCAATTAAGGCAGGAGAAAAGTTGAATGAAATTGAAATGCGCTCCTTGATCGATCAATTGTTTGCAACGTCTATGCCCTATGTTTGTCCGCACGGCAGACCTGTACTCATTAAAATCTCTTTGCCGGAACTTGACCGTAGATTTTTAAGAACATGACAACCGACGAAATAATATGATGGGTCACATCGATTACAATTTGTGCGACCCAAACAATATACGATCAAACATATCGGAGAAGGCACATGGCAACATTTAATGACACAGATATGATCAAAGTAGCTCGAGATCACTATCTTTCAGACATTAAAAAGAACGGACAGGTTCGTCAAGCTAAATTTACGACAGTCAGCGGATGGGATGTAGATATTCTATCGACACCGGCAGACGTTGAAGAAATAAAGTATCTGTCTGAGATAGGATTTCCCGGAGAATTCCCATACACGCGCGGAATTCATAATACCGGATACCGTGGCAAACTGTGGACGATGAGGCAATTTGCCGGGTTCGGGACGCCTGAGGATACAAATCAGCGATTTAAATACCTTCTTGAGCACGGACAGACAGGTCTTTCTACTGCGTTTGATCTTCCGACATTAATGGGACGAGATGCCGACGATCCGTTTTCAGAAGGGGAGGTTGGTATTTGCGGGGTTTCTATTAGCTCACTCGCAGATATGGAGATTCTATTCAAAGGAATACCGCTTGATAAAGTTTCTACTTCAATGACGATCAATGCTCCGGCAGCGATGATTCTCGCATTTTATATTGCCGTTGCTGAAAAGCAAAACGTGAAATCACATCAGCTTCGGGGAACAATTCAAAATGATATTTTAAAAGAATACATCGCGCAGAAAGAATGGATTTATCCGCCGACACCGTCGATGCGTATCATTACGGATATGTTTAAATATTGTGCGAAAGAACTTCCACAATTTAACCCTATCTCAGTCTCTGGCTATCATATACGTGAAGCTGGTTCAACCGCAGTGCAGGAGCTTGCATTTACTCTAGCTGATGGATTTGCGTACCTTGAAGCCGGTATTGCGGCCGGAATGGATGTTGATGAATTTGCACCACGCATATCGTATTTCTTCAACTCTCATCTGGATTTTTTTGAAGAGATTGCGAAGTACCGGGCTGCTCGCCGAATTTATGCGAAGAGAATGAAATACAAGTATGGTGCAAAAAATCCTAAATCGTGGATGCTCCGTTTTCATACCCAGACTGCCGGCTGCACTCTTACAGCTCAACAGCCGGAAAATAATATTGTACGCACAGCAATTCAAGCGTTGGCAGGCGTTTTAGGCGGAACTCAGTCACTTCACACCAACTCAATGGATGAAACGCTTGCTCTTCCTTCAGACAAGGCAGTGAAGATTGCCCTGCGTACTCAGCAAATTATTGCTGATGAAACAGGCGTTGCCAATATGGTTGATCCCTTAGGCGGGAGTTATTTTGTTGAATCGTTGACGACGAAAATGGAAGAAGAAGCTGAAAAATATTTTGAAAAAATTGAAATTTTAGGTGGGGTTATTCCCGCGATTGAGCAAGGATTTTTTCAACGTGAAATTGCCGAAGCGGCATATCGATATCAGCGAGAGTTGGATAGCAAAGAGAAAATTATTGTCGGCATGAATCAGTACGTTGAGGAAGACGAAAAAATTGAAATCCCCATATTGGAAATATCTCCGGAAGTGGAAATTTTGCAACGGAAACGATTAGCTGAAGTTCGACAAAGTCGAAATCAGCATTCGGTATCAAAAGCAATTGAAGAATTAAAACAAGCTGCTATTGACGGTTCGAACTTGATGCCGCATTTAATTAACGCGACCCGTGCCTATGTGTCACTAGGCGAAATGTGCAATGCACTTGTTGAACATTTTGGCATCTATGAAGAAACTGCAGTCTTTTAACTTTCTATGAAGACACCTGCACTTATTCGGCTTCTACGACCGTCGCAATGGTTGAAAAACACTTTCGTGTTTATGCCCCTTGTTTTCTCGCGGCATTTATTTCAATGGGAATATACTGTGCAAGCGGTGACTGCGTTTGTCGCGTTTTGCTTTGCTTCCAGCTGTGTTTACATTATCAATGATATTATTGATAAAGAGGCTGATAAACTTCATCCTACAAAAAAATACCGTCCAATTCCCGCAGGAGAAATCTCTACTACACCAGCATCAATTACTGCTCTTATACTTTTAGGGTTAACGATATTTTTTTCGTTTAAATTAGCAATGCTTTATACAGGAATGATTCTTTTCTATATTGGAATGCAAATATTGTATTCCTTTATATTGAAAAACATTGTAATCGTTGATGTGTTTGTCATTGCCATGGGATTTATGATTCGGGTCTTAGGTGGTGCGGTTGCAATTGATGTTACCATTTCCCATTGGATTGTTATCACGACCCTTTTCTTGTCGTTGTTCCTTGCCGTATCAAAACGACGAAGCGAGATTGTGATGATTCAGCAGTATAACATCCAAACAAAACGACTAGTTTTGGAACAATATTCTATTCAATTCCTTGATTACATCCTTGTCATTACTGCTACAGGGATGGCAATTTCATATTCGCTGTACACCATGGCTGAAAGAACGATTGCTGTTTTTGGAACAGAGTATCTGATCTTTACGACTATCTTTGTTTTATTCGGAATTTTTCGATATCTCTTCCTTGTTCTTATTAAAGGGCAAGGTGAAAATCCGACTGAAATTCTTCTAAAAGATATTCCAATGGGATTGAATATGTTTTTCTGGATGATCACTGTTGTCTTCATAATCTATTTTTCAAAATAACCTTAGCGGTTATTGACCTGTCGCAGTTGTTTTCACTTCTAAACCAACATTTCTTTTAGTACATTCGATGTATGAAAATTTCAAATTGGGGGAATTATCCCGTTGTTGATGCAACTATTCTCACTCCGTCTCTTCAAAACGAAGTTATGCAAAGTATTACTGTATGTGATAAAATGATTGCACGTGGATTAGGGCGCAGTTACGGTGACGCTTCACTCAACAAAACAATTCTTTCTACAAAAAAGTTGGATCACATTCTTGGTTTCGACGAAAAGACCGGAATCATTACTTGTGAAGCTGGTGTTTCTCTGTTTGATTTGTTGGAGATATTTGTTCCGCGCGGTTGGTTTTTGCCGGTAACACCCGGAACAAAATATGTTACCATCGGCGGTGCCGTTGCCGCTGATGTTCACGGGAAAAATCACCACATTGCCAGTTCTTTTTCACGCTACGTTCTTTCAATAACAATTCAAGTGGGAGATGGTAGCACGGTGGTCTGTTCACGAACTGAACAACCAGATTTATTTTGTGCAACGTGCGGCGGGATGGGATTGACTGGAATTATTCTCAAAGCAACATTTCAATTATTGCGAATTGAGACAGCATTTATTCGGCAGGAAACAGTGAAGGCAAAGAATCTTGATGAGATCATGAATATCTTCGAAGAATCGACACATTGGACATATTCAGTTGCATGGTTGGACACATTAGCAAAAGGAAGTTCGTTGGGACGATCAGTAATGATTAGAGGTGCACATGCAAGAAACGACGAACTTATACATTCAAGAGATAAAGTGTTTCCGCTACGCATTCCAAATAATATTAAAGTAAATGTCCCATTTACAATGCCGGATTTTGTACTTTCGCCGATAACGATGAAAATATTCAACATCGGATATTATGGGATTACACCAAATGGGAGAACAGTTTCCATTGTAGATTATGATAAGTTTTTTTATCCTTTGGACTGTATAGTAAACTGGAATCGTGGATACGGCAAACGAGGTTTAGCTCAATATCAATTTGTTCTCCCAAAAGAAACATCGAAAGAGGGTTTGACGAAAATATTGAAAATGATTTCGGGTAGCGACCACACCTCATTCCTTACTGTTTTAAAATTATTTGGAAAACGTGGAGAAGGAACACTATCATTCCCTATGGAAGGTTATAATTTAGCGCTCGACTTCCCAATACGAAAAGGGTTATTCGAATTTTTAGATCTTCTTGATGAAGTTGTTCTTGAGTTCGGAGGGAGATTGTATCTTGCAAAAGATGCGCGCATGAGTGCGTCAATGTTCAAAAAAAGCTATTCGGCAATCGAAGAGTTTCTTCGCGTAAAGAAAAAGTTTGACCCTCAAAATAAATTTCAATCATTACAATCTCGACGAATTGGGTTATCATGAAATATGTCTTAATCCTTGGTGCCGGATCAGATATAGCCCGTCCATTATCGAAGTTGTACGCACAGGGTGGATACGGAGTGTATCTTGCCAGCAG
>JAQUOA010000287.1 GCA_028749215.1 Bacteroidota bacterium | reverse complement strand
TGAGAGCGCTGAGCACATGAACGCCGAGCAGGTTGCTGCGAAGGATCGGTTTCACTTCATAGATATCCTGAATGAAGAGCGATGAGATGGTTTGAAAGATCAACGACAAAAATAAAATGATGACGCCGGTATTTTTCACGCCGGTACGGAATTCAATGATGCGGTACGACGCGGCAATTGAAAAAGCAAGCAGTGAAAAAATTTCGAAGACAGAAATGATCGGCGGATGAAGAAAATAGATCGTTCGTGTTACAAGGTAGAGCAAATGGACACTAATGGTCACTGCAAGAAACGGTATCTTTATTTTTTTTGCAATCTGCTTTTGAGTAGCAAATGCAAAGCCGTACGCTATCACTGTCACCAGGTAGAAAAACGGCAGGGCAAAAGTTAGAACATCATTTATCATTTTCATAGAATTTTCTGCTTGTAAAAGCTGTGCAATTTTTCATTCAACGCAAGATATCAAATACCCTTTTTCTTTGGGATAATTATAAATATAGAGAATAATGGCACAGATTACAATTGCAGGGAGAGTGCACAACGATGTAACAATTTTGGAGGGGAATAAATTCCGAAGGGTGAAGGAGTTCTCGCAAACAGAGCGGGCATCTATACAGCCGCCCTTCGTCGTTATACTTCTTGTTAGATATCAATCAATACATCAATTCAACCTTTGCAGGAAGCCGGGTAACTTTTATGAAACCTTTCATTGGTTGAACTTCTATTCCATTCACTGTAGCCTTCGTTAACGGAGTTGACAGCAATGAAACGGGAATCAGTATCGGAGATTTTTCCGCGTCCACTGTTCCTTTTATTTGCACCTGAATAATTCCCATCAGCAAATTCGAAATGGAATAAGAAATTTTCCCAAAATGAGTCGGTAAATCTTCCACCGATAAACCTTGCTTCACCCAATCATCTTTCAATCCTCCGCCAAGAACAAGCGAATGCACATCATCAAGCTCGTACACAAACATGGCACGGACGGCGTTGATGTAATCCGAACCGACCCATGTATGCGGCATATCGCCGATAAAGCCTGCCTGCCGTTCGTTATTCCATACTACCTCAGCCCATTGGTTCCATCCCTGCGGACGATTGTATTTTAAGAACCAATCCATCAAGAAATGAGCGCGTTCTTTCTGTCCGAGATACACGTATGTGCCGACACTGCGAATTTCGTACGGTGTGTATTTATCCCATACAATCTCACCCGTGGCGCGTTTCACAAACCATGAATAATATTTATCAAATGTGCTGTCAAATGCCGGCTGGAGCACATTGTTCATCTCTCCGCACGGAAACATAGCGATGGACGTCGATGTTGGATCAAAATCGCCAAGTTCAACACACCCGGGAACGTAGTTGATCTTTTTATTTTTCATCGCCAGTGAAATAGAAGAATAGAGCTGAATGCGGAACGAACGCACCAAACTGTCATACAACGGTACTTCGGGTTTCCCTAAAACTTTTGCTGCGGCGGCGGCATCCTTCAACCCTTTCATCACAAAAAAATCATCCCAGTACGAATGCATTGGTTTTGCGGAATACCCTTCATGACTTATTGATTCTGTCACCAATCCATAAAATGCCCGCTTCTCTTCGTTTAATTTATACTCAGGTGTCATGCGCTGTGCGCGCAATGATTGAATAAAATCCACTGCACCGACAATATTCGGCCAGCGAGAGCGGAGAAATGTTGTATCGGCGGTGAACCTAAAATATTCCATGCATGCAAAAATTAATTCACCATGGCTGTCATGTTCCGGAACCGGATCAGGCCCGCGTGTATCCACAACGCACGGCACCATACCGTTTTCATATTGGTACGATGCATACCAATCAATAAATTTTTTCACATCATCCTGAATTCCAAGCTTCAACAGCGCATCGGATGTCATTGAACCGTCGCGAATCCAGGAGCGTTCGTACGAACGAGAGCCTGGTTGAAATCCAAACTTATCTTTGTTGATTAAAATGTATGCAACGTACGAACGAATGATATCGACATAGCGCTGCGCATCGGGAGGAACATTGAAACGAACTGTGTTGACTTTACTATCCCACATCGCTTTTACTTTTGCGAGCTCGCTGTCAAACTCTGCATTTGTCGGTACCGCATCTTTCCATCGGTCCGCCTCTGATGTAAACGGCACCGCCGCAATGACAACAAGAGAGTCGCCCGGCGTTAGATCGAACGAATATTGAAACGCTGCCGATGCCATCCCTGTTTTATCAATTACTTTTTTCTCTGATGGAATCTTTCCCAAAGAAAGATGTTCTACGATTTCTCCCCCGTCAATTGTGGTCGCACCCGATGCTGATGGTTGATTTGAAACAATTACTCGCTTATCACCAACACTCGCCCTATTTCCTTCTATACTAATTGAATCGGTTTTTGCAAACCCTCCTTCAAAGTTAAGCCATTGATACGTCGGATTAACTTGAAACGGACGAATGGCAAGTGACAATGAACCTTTCTCTCGCTGACCCAAAATATTTTTTACTACGTATCGCGCCAAAAGCGCTGACCTATCCTGTTCGCCAAATGCCAGAAGTGTCACTTTCAATTCAACTCTTTGGTAAATTCTTTTTACCGAAGGAATGGGAAGATATCCATTCTCCAGTGTCTGTTCTTCTTTTGCATCTGCCCACGTCAACAGATTTTTGTCATTTTCTAATTTGATAAACGGTTCGATAGAAAATCTCTGCTTATCAACTTCAAATACACCGTCTTCATTGAACAACGCTTCTTTCACATCAGACGGAACTCCTACCACAGTCCAGAACGAACCTTGCTTAAGAAAGTATCGAGGAAATAATCCTTTGGTTGATTGCGCCGCGAGATTTTCAAAATATTGATTTGCGGTGGATAAAGATTCGCTCGGAACGACGGACATTTCATCTAAGCTCCATCGTTTCTTAGTTGAATTATTTTTTAATGCGAGACGAATAAATTGTGCTTCTGATTCAGGAGTAAAAATAAGAACGGGGCCGCTTTTACCATTGTTCACTGTGCGAAGTGTGTCGTATGTTTTTCCGTCAAACGAACCTAACACTTCATAATTCAATCCTGATAATGTTTTGTCCCACTGTAGTTTTATTGCTCCAAATTCTTTCTGATATTTCAAATCAAGTTCAATCCATTCTGCACCCGATGTCTTACTCATCCACGCACCTTTTTTACCGGGGAGAATATTTACCGGTGGATCTTTCTTCCCAAAGAATGACGAAGCTGTAACAGTTG
>JAQUOA010000076.1 GCA_028749215.1 Bacteroidota bacterium | reverse complement strand
CCGCTCGGCATTCATGTGATGGTTGAAAAACCTTTGGCGGTGAGTTTGGAACACGCATTGAAAATGAAAGCACTCGCCGAGAAATATCACATTCATTTACTCGTCAATTATGAAACGTCATGGTATGCTACAAATCATAAGGCGTACGATATGGTTCAACATGGTGATATCGGCGATTTGAGAAAAATTGTTGTCCATGATGGACATAAGGGACCGATTGAATTAGGGATCAATCACGAATTTTTAGATTGGCTCACCGATCCTGTTACTAACGGGGCGGGTGCATTGACAGATTTTGGATGCTACGGAGCAAACTTGATTACATGGTTGATGAAAGGTGATAGACCCGAAGCTGTCACGGCTGTAACGCAAACCATAAAGCCCGATCTTTATCCTAAAGTTGATGATGAAGCAACAATCATTTTAAAATACCTGAAGACGCAAGGTATTATACAAGCTTCATGGAATTGGCCCATTGCCAGAAAAGATATGGAAGTGTACGGGAAGACCGGTTACATTTTTAGCGACAATCGATCCGATTTGCGTTTTCGTTTGAACGAAAATGAACAAGAACAAAAAGAAAAATTAGCAGAATGCTCAGCTCCGTACGACGATCCCTTTGCGTTATTGGCAGCGGTTGTAAAAAATAAGGTCACTTTGCTTCCGTACGATTTATCTTCTTTAGAGAATAATATGATTGTCATGGAAATTTTGGAAGCGGCGAAAGAGAGTGCTAAAACGGGAAAAACTATACAACTCAAAAAGTAATGGCATCGCAAAAAATTTGAACTGTATCTGCAGTACGAATAACCGCATGATGCATGTCAAACAAATTTAAGCGATAACAATAATTTACGGAGATTGTTTGAATACGAAAATCAGATTGGCGGTTTATTTGTGGAGCGCCGCTCTTTGTGGATTGGCTTCGTGTTCACGCACAACAGTGAACGACGTGAAAGTTAAAGAAGAAACCCAGCCGTTGATTAAAACCGGCGATCTTTTCCTCGGCGCAGACTGGAATGATCCGCATGTCTTGTATGACGGTGTGCAATTTATTATGTATGCATCGGCATCGCAAAATTTTGACCACAACGTTAAAACCTTTGGATCTTTCCATTGGGTTAAAGATCTATTGATGGTCGGTCAACTTGAACGTGGGAATGGCAACATATGAATAAAATATATATCGAAAACAAAGTGTTCGAGAAAATTGATTTTTCAAAAAAGGAATTGACAAAAGGTGAGTACGAAAATTGTACCTTCATCAATTGTCTTTTTTCTCATACTCATCTGTCGAATATTATTTTTTCAAGCTGTGAATTCAAGGGGTGTAATCTCAGCTTGGCGAAAATTGTGAACACTTCTTTTAAGGATATAACCTTCAGAGACTCCAAGCTTGTCGGCCTTCATTTTGAAACGTGCAATAAATTTCTCTTCTCTGTTGAATTTGAAAACTGCATCCTCAATCACTCCTCCTTTTACAAACTGATGATGAAGAAGATGCAATTTAATAATTGCACGCTCCATGAAGTAGATTTTACGGAATGCGACTTAACCGGCGCACTCTTTGACCATTGCGATTTGTCAAGGGCAAGATTTGAGAAGACAGTGCTGGAGAAGGCAGATTTTCGAACATCATATAACTTTTCGATTGGCCCCGAAATAAACCGAATTAAAAAGGCAAAATTTTCTGCACTTGGTATTATCGGACTTTTAGATAAGTATGATATTGTAGTTGACTAGACGCCGCCGAACCGTTTAGGGTAATCAAAAAAACAATTCTTCCAAAAAACTCATGAATAGCGGAAAACCAACAATTCTCATTTTCACAATTATTTCCATCATCTGCGGACAAGCATATTCGCAAACGTATCCGGTGTTTGGGCCCGAAAAAAAAGTGACCATTACCGGTTTAACGTTTGATGCCATGGAGCCATTTATTTCACCCGATGGCGGCACGTTATTCTTTAACTCATTAAACGCCGGCGGCAACACAAATCTTTACTATGCGTTGAAAGTGAATGACACAACATTCACATACGTCGGCTTAGTGGGAGGATGCTATGATTCATCAGCGAGTCATCTCAACGGTGTTGCCTCATTAGACAGCCTCAATATTTTTTTTGGGTTTCACTCCGCAACTATCCGGCAGTGATGGAGAATCTGCACCGAGGTGTTTATTCTTCCGGTAATGTACGCAAGGTTACCAGAGTGTACGGTGATTTTAATATATACACCATCGGCTGGCTCATTATGGAAGGGAACATTAGTTACGATGGAAACTACCTCTATTACAATAACGCTTATTTTGATTTCGTCCATAACAGTTGCGGAGCTAACATCCCATGCCAGTCAAAAATCGGTGTTGCTCAAAAAATAAATGACTCAACGTTCAATAAACTTTCCAATACAGATGCTATGTTTTTTAATGTTAATGATACGAATTATTTAGTTTATGCTCCTAACATAACGAAAGACGGACTTGAGCTATATTTTACGCAGCTTAAAAAAAATACTATAAATACAGAAATATGCGTTTCAGTCAGAACCAGCAACACCGATGCATTTGGTGCACCATCTATTCTATATTCTAATCCTGGATTTATTCCTGAAGCTCCGACGTTGACTCTGGATAAGCAGAAAATGTATTATCATCAAAAAGATAATACGAACATCTTTAAAATATTTCTACGGTATAGAACAGCATCCACAGGCGTTACAGGAGAGACCAAACTGATTCCTTCTCACTCTGTTCTTGATCAAAATTTTCCTAATCCGTTCAATCCAACGACAGTGATCAGGTATGAATTACCACTGAACAATTATGTGACATTGAAAATTTTTGATGTTCTTGGGCAGGAAATCGCGACGCTTGTGAATGAGAAAAAAGAGGCAGGAAGTTATTCAGTGCAATGGGATGCGTCGGATCTTCCCAGCGGTATTTATTTTTATTGTTTACAGACCGCTTCATTTTCAGAGACAAAAAAACTTCTTTTGCTCAAGTAAAAACCCTCTCCCGATTTGATCATAGAAAGCGCACGCCCTTCCGAAGGTTGCTTAGCGTGAATAACAGATGTACCGGTTTTTTCATGGCATTTTCCCCCTGTTTTTACTGATAAAATTCAACACACAACCTCCGAAATGCAGACCCTTTTTGACAATTATTCGCACCTGACGTGATGAATAAAAATATTATTTGACAATATCAAAAAATAAGACAATTTTGTCCAAATTGTGGAGACCAGAGACCACTTCAAAAAACGGGGCGGTACCGAAAAGCCATACGAGTAGGAAATATTTAAAGGGAACAATATGAAAACAATCAAAATGGCTTCATTATCCTTGGTCTTAGGATTATTTGTCATGTTGAGTGCAATCGTTTATGCACAGGATGCTGCAAAGCTAGCTCCGACTGTTTCCCAAAAAGTTATTCTTGATAATGAAAAGGTGAGAGTTATTGCGGTTGAATTTGAACCAGGCGCAACAACTGACTGGCACAGTCACCCCAATCATGTGGTGTACGCGTTAACTGACGGAAAGATGGAGATTACCGTCAAGGGCAAACCGGCAAACGTTGTAGATCTTAAAGCAGGTACTGCCATGTATTTGCCAAGCGTAACACACATGGCAAAAAATATCGGAACCGCCACGGTTAAAATGGTTGTCACTGAATTGAAGCCGGCACCTGCAGAAAAAAAATAAAAAGAAATATTTTTTTTATCTCAGAAGCAACCTGCAACAAGGTTGCTTCTTTGTCTATACTTTCAGCAATGAGTAAAACAAGGAGATCTATATGTACGACCAAATAAAAGTATCCGCGGCTCAAGTATCACCTTGTTTTTTAAATAAAAGTAAAACTGTAGACAAAGCATGTGAGATCATTAAGCAAGCCGGATCTGAACATGCAAAATTAATTGTTTTTCCAGAAGCTTTTATATCAGGCTATCCCGATTGGATATGGCTGATACAGAACAGTAAATCTAAAGACCTTAACAATCTCTACATCGAATTAGTAAAAAATGCTGTTTCAATTCCTGATAGCTCCACGAAGCAATTATGTGATACGGCAAAACAAGCAGGCATTTATGTGATCATAGGGATGAATGAAATAAATGTTGAATCCAGCAATAACAGCCTCTACAATACCATTCTTTTTATTGATGATAAGGGCACCATTTTAGGCAAACATAGAAAACTGATCCCGACGAGTGGAGAAAGATTACTGTGGTCGCAGGGGGATGGCAGCACATTACACGTATTTGATACGTCAATCGGAAAACTCAGCGGTTTAATTTGCTGGGAAAATTTTATGCCCCTTGCGCGGCATGCCCTCTATGCGATGGGAACCCAGATTCTTGCCGCACCAACGTGGGATAAAAGCGTTCAATGGGTATCCAGCCTTCAGCATATTGCCAGGGAAGGAGGAGCGTTTGTTATCAGCAGCTGCATGGCTTTGAAAAAAGATGATATTCCAGACCGCTATGATTTTAAAAAATTATATCCGCAGGATAGGGAATGGATTAATACAGGAAACAGCTGCATTGTAAATCCAAAAGGAGAAATTATTGCGGGGCCCGTGGAAGCAAAAAAGGAAATTTTATATGCCGATATTGATCTCTCCCAAATAACTGCGTCGAAAAGAATGTTTGACGTCGCAGGACATTACGCAAGGCCTGATGTCTTCAAATTTGGTGTAAACCGAAAGCCGAATAATAATATTGATATCATTGATTAAGGTGTTTCTTACGTTCAAAATCTCGGAAGTGGAGCCACTTCCGAGATTTTGAATGCCTATTAATTTTTCTAAAGTTTCTTCCCGGTCATTTCATCAATAACATTTTTTTCATTTCTACAAACTTTGTATGTGCATTGTCCACCGATGTCGCTTCGAGTCGATAAAAATAAATGCCAGAAGCTACGTCGGCATTCCATACCACCGATTGATACCCAGCCTGCTGTTCAGCATTGACAAGTTCTTTCACAACCTGACCAAGGATATTATAGACAACAAGCCTCACGGTGCTTCCTGCCGGTAAACCGTATTGGATGGTTGTGGAAGGGTTAAATGGATTTGGGTAGTTTTGACTCAGGACGAACGCGATAGGAATACTTTCTTTGAGTACGCCTGTAGTTGAAGTAACTATGATCGTTCCTGATGACGTTGTTGTCAGTGATCCCGATGTTGCTTTGATATTTGCGCTGCCCGCGGCGTGACCGGTGAATACGGCGCTTTTGCTGTCTTGAGCAGGTGCCAGATCATTTGCCACAATAGCGCCCGTAATATTTTGTAAACTCCACGCATCGGCCGCAACATTCGCGACGAAGTTGTTCAGGCTATCTCTTGTAATTGAGTACACTGTCACCGATGATCCTGATACCAATGTATCTGCCGGAAAAACTTTTCCAGATCCATCAACCGCTGTCTCCACTCTCACCTTTGAAGGCATGCCCGCTGTGACCGTTATTGTCCCCGATGGAGTAGTTGTCAATAATCCTGATGTTGCTTTTATATCCGCAGTGCCAATTACGTGACCAGTGAACATTGCACTTTTGCCATCTACGGCAGGGACCAGATCACCAGCAACAACTCCCCCCGTGATGTTTTCGAGCGTCCAGGCATCCGCTGCAACGTTTGCTACAAAATTGTTCAAAGAATCTCTTGTGATTCCGTACACTGTGATTGACGATCCGGCAACGAGAGATTGTGAACCAACAATAGTCCCTGATCCGTTTGCCGCTGTTTCTACTCTCACCTTAGTCGGCGGTATAGGATTCACAACGAACATCTGTGCATTTGATATCGCACCTCCGCCACTTGTGAAAACCGTTACTGGATAGGAACCCACATTCAGCAAGTCACTCGCCGGTATAGCTGCCGTTACTTGCGTTGAACTGACATACGCCGTAGTTCTATCGCTTCCGTTGAAACGAACGGTCGATTTACCGCTGACGAATTCTGCTCCGTTGACTGTAAGAGTGAATGATGAATTGCCGGTATATTTTGATGGAGGAGAAATACTTGTTGTTGCAGGAGTTGCTGTTGAACCAATAACATTACTCGTATCGGCTGTTGTCCAGCGGGAAAAATCATTGATACCTGTTACGACAACCGTACGCGACGCAAGATTAATGGTACCCCCCAAATTATTCCACGTCGTACCATTATCTCGCGATCTATAAAATTCAAGAGTATTTGCTTTTTGACCATTCAACTCGGTAGAGTCGTAGTGAAAAACCAATCCTGCGTTTAATCCTGTGTTTGTTGCCGGAGTAATATCAAAATATCGTTTTATGGAATTGTGGCCATTGCCGCTCAATGCAATCCCTGTTTTCCGTACTACTGTGGTGTTCCCCAGAGCAACACCATTCAAATTAATATCAACTCCAATATTTCCGAATAATTCTACTCCCGACATTGCCGTGATGTTGCGTGATGTCGTAACAACCCCAACAACCGGATCTCCGGCAGTTTCAGAAAGAGTTCCGCTCTGTCCGAGTAAGACCTTGTTAACGCCTGTATTCAACGTGCCTTTTGTTATCGCCAACACGCCGTTAATTGTGGCATCACCGCTCAGCGAATCTCCGCTTGCTCGATTCAAAGTAAAATTGTTTAAAGTAATTGCCGGCAACGTTACACTTCCGCCTGAACCGCTGACGACGATGTTCGATAACGTGCCGCCGATAAGAGAACCCGCTCCAAGTGACAGGGCTCCATTGAGTGTCAAACTGTAAGGTCCAATGTAGAAAGCGCCGTTTGTAAGTGTTAGTATGCTATCGACAGTCTCGTCACTCAACATCGAAACACCAGCAGCATTATTGATGATAAGAGTTTTGAAATTCGCGCTGCTGACAGTCTGAGCGCTTGTTCCATTGAACGTAAACGAACTCGTTCCCGCATTAAATGTTCCGCTATTACTAAGGTTGCCTTTTAAAATATGAGAGAAAGATCCCGCTGTAAATGATGTTCCTGATCCAATTGAAAAATTTCCTGAGATGGTCATTCCTGTTGCCGCCGTCGGCGCCACAGTTCCAGAAAGCGTAAATGTTCCGTTAATCGTACTCAGCCCGGTGAGAATTGGTATTCCAGAACCGGAAAGAGTGAGATTATGATACGTCATTGGCGTTACCGTTTGTCCCGCACCGGTGTAGTTCACGGTGTTGCCCGCTGCAGAAACATTGAGCGTTGTAATTCCAATTGTACCGCCGATGTTCAGGATGCCTGTTGTTCCCTGCGTGAATGTGCCGCTTCCGTTGAGCAAAGAGCTGGAGGTAACGGTTCCATTATTCGTAAGTGTAGATCCAGATCCGATGGAGATAGTGGATGCACTGAGTGTTCCCTCATTCACATGAGTCGTCCCATTCAGGTTAAGAATGGTCGCACTGGAAAAGAGTACATCCAGACTGTTGGTCAAATTTCCATTCACTGAAATTATCCCGGCTCCTGTTTTGGTGCCGCTTCCGCTTGCAGTGAGATTGTTGTAAGTGAATGCCGGAATAATTTGAGTTCCACCGTTGAAATCAATTGTGCTGCCAGTAATTGTATGCCCAAGAGCGGAACCAGGTGTGAATGTTCCGGCAATACCAATTGTTCCGGATGAAGAAAGAATTTTGTTGAAGTCGCTGAACGTAAGATTGCCATAGTTGCCGGCAAGGATGTTTTGGCCTGGGCTGGTCTGGTTGTAATTCACTGTGCCTGTAGTTCCGCTTGTCAGTGAACCGGCACCGGTTACTATACTATTGAGAGACAAGGTATTCGCGCCAACCGCCAATGTTCCTTGTGTTAGGCTAAAAGTACTATTGACCACGGCAGAGTTGTTAAGTGACAGCGCGCCCCCGACTTTGTTTATCACAAGAGCATTAAATGTTTCACCACTTGTCGCGGTAAGCGCCTGCGCACCTGATCCGTTGAATGTAACCGTATTGCCGCCGGAAGTGAATGTGCCGTTATTAACCCAATCGCCACCCAATGAAATGTTTAATCCGTTAGCGTCAAGAGTCGTTCCCGATTGTATCGTAACGCCTCCCGTAACATTCAAGCTTGATGTAATGAGTTGTGCTTTTGGTTTTACCGATTGGGCTGTTGCATTGGAGATTAAAAGATTTCCAACTGGGCGTGAACTTTGGATTCGGATGATCTGTGCATTTTGTGTGCTTGCATCTCCAATTTGTAACGTGCCACCTGTAACATTAGCAACGGATGATGCATTTACATAATCGGATGGAGCGCTTGTGGAATTTCTGATTACGATAGTGCCGCCTGACATTGTAAAAGATGAACCGACGGCACCGAGATCAAAACCGCCAAAAGTAATATCCGTAGAGCCTTGTCCCACTACTGTTACCGTACCGCCGCTTTGGGTGTACGAAGTTGTAGCGGTTGCATTGTTGCGGGTTAACCGGCCTGCTATATTCAGAGCACCGCCTTCTATTGTGATTGTAGAACCCGCCACATAATCGAGGGAGTTGTCGATGGCCGTACCAATATTATAAGTTCCCGCAGAAAGTCGAAGCAGCCCTCTGACGGACACTCCACCCGCTTGTGCAGTCACCGTCACATTCGGGTTATTGATCCATAACCCTGAAGTTGGTTGAATGTTGTAAATGGGGCCTAAGATGAACGTATTGGAAAATGAGAATGTACCGGAGACCTTAAACGTCCCATTAGTCAGCGTGAGGAATGCGTCCGGGGCGTTGAAGTTTGACGCCAAAACTTCCAGGGTATTGTTAATGTTCGTCCCCATATTCACTCTAATCAGATTGAAGTTGTTGATCCCTGTGCCCGTAATTTTCTGATTACCGTTTTTGGCAAAGGTAACAGTACCTGTATTACCGGTAAACGTGCCGTTATTTGTCCAATCACCCCCTACAGTCAACGTATTTGCTCCGCCATCAAGAGCAGCTCCGAGATTGATGATCAGATTTCCATTGACGCCGACGTTGCGTGAAAGAGTGGTTGTACCGCCACTCATTATAAGGTTGTTGAAATTGACGTTGTTGTCGGCGGGAATAGTATTGGAAGCTGTCAGTTCGATGGTTCCTGTCCCGTCTGTCCACGTACCAAGTTTGCCTACGGTAATTCCATCACATATCAGAGTTCCACCGCTGGCCATAGTAAGACTTCCCGGCGTTGTGTTATTGTTAAAGGGTCCAACATTCACCGCGCCTGTGACTGTCAATTGAGATCCATTTGTAAACGAAAGTGTTCCGCTTCCGGTGTTCAGTGCAGATCCGCCAAGTTGGAGACTTAGACACGCCGCATTTGAAATATCAACTGTTACAGTGAATCCGCCGTTGATAATGACGTCATCGCCTGCGACCGGAACCGGGTTGCCGCCCCACGTGGTTGTTGCGCTCCAATTTCCCGATTGCGAACTGATTTTGGTCGCCCCAACAACATCCATTCCAAAAATCATTATTGAAATTATTGTGAAGAAGATGACAGTGGTAAATCTATTCATAAAGTCCTCTGAATTATAAATGCGATTATGTGCGAAGATTCAGTTTGTTCTGTTGTGCACCATCAAAAATAAAATGCTCAACGTTCTGTTGATGTTTAATTAAACCAACTTTAAAAGCGGATCGTTCCGTTCGAAACCTCTCCGACAGTTTTTCTGTCTAATATGTTACGGCGATCACATCGCGAATTTTTTTATTTTAAAATGATTGAAAATTTTTGTTCAGAGGTAAGATTTTAGTAATATTCTTTGCAGTTGGATAAAAACAATCCACTACGGGAATTATTTCTACCAAGATGGTGTTGCATACATATCACTTCACCCAAGAACTGCAAACCACATTTCTCCGTTTGACAATTCAAATCGGACGTTCTTTTTATCGGAGAACACACTCAATCCATCACATTTAAATTTGAACAGATACACTGAAAGGAAAAACAGAAAATTATGAAGAGAGTATTGATTGCCGGCGGCACGTCAGGCATTGGATTCGTAACGGCTAAATTATTGTCACAAAAAGGGTATGACGTTACGATTTTTGGACGCCACCGCGATACATTAGACCGAGCAGTACAAAAACTTGACCATCATGTTCAAGGAAAGATTGTTAATGCTGCCGACCCAGCTTCTCTTAAAAAAGCAATGTCGGAAATTGGTGCAATAGATCATTTAGTTATTGCGTTGAGCGGGGGCAAAGGGATTGGAAAATTCAGCGATTTGGACTTACAAGATTTGCGTAAAGGATTTGAGTTTAAATTTTTTGCACAGTTACAAACAGCTCAGTCGGCACTGCCTTTCATGAGTTCCAACGGCAGTATCACGTTCCTAACGTCAATTAGTTCACGGTCGAAGGCGATTGGCACGGCGGGATTAGGGGCAATTAATGGTGCAATTGAGATTATGGTCCCCACGTTAGCCAAAGAATTAAAACCTCTTAGAATAAATGCCGTTGCCCCCGGAGTTGTCAACACTTCATGGTGGGATTTCCTGACACCGGAAAAAAAAGAAGAAACATTTTCCCAGTATGCCAAAACAATTCCACTCGGAAGAATTGCAGCACCTGACGACATTGCAACAATGGTCATTGCGTTGATTGAAAACAGTTATATCACAGGCCAGATTATTGCCGTTGATGGTGGATTGAGTTTAGACTAATGACTAAGCACGTTTTTTTCCCCCTGCAAAAATCCCATTGAAAAATATTTATTACGTGCGCTTATGGAACTATCCATGGAAGTAATTTTTAGGAAAAGAATGTTGTAAGTAGAGGATGACGGGCGTGCAGATTATTAAAAAATCAAACAGCAAGCAGGTGTATTTTTTCATGTGTGTTACTTATGAACAAAAGTTATATCCACACCAAAGGTAGTTTCAAAAAGGTCTTGTTTCCTTTCGGCTCCCCAAAATTCAATTTCTACATTGTTCTTCTTTTTCGTTGAGATCAGAAAACGCAACTTTTTGCCTTTTGCTTTTATCTTTACGCCGATGATCTTTTCGCTGTGTGTTCTATCCAAGCCGTCGGCAATGCGAAGTATTGCAGCAAGTTTAGAAATCAACTGTTGATCCTCGGAAGATAAAAGGCGGAACCCCTCATGCTTAATTTTAGGTGTACTTTTTCTGTGATAGCGGGCGACATTGGCAATAATTTCTTTTTCGTTTTCTGTAAATCCCAACAGTTCTGCATTCTTGATGATATAATATGAATGCCGATGATGGGCTGAATGTGATATGGCAACTCCAATTTCATGCAACAGCGCCGCCGCCTCTAAATATTCCCGCTCAGTGATTGAGAGATGGTGCAGTTTTGTTGTCTGATCGAAAATTTTCAGTGCCAGGTCGGCAACATGTTGGCCATGTTTTATTTCATTGTGGAATTGCTGTGAAAGATGAAGGATACCGTTGTATCGAACGTCAGACAAATGATGAAATGACGGGCGAGCTTCCACTTTTCCTATCGTATCAAGAATGATCCCTTCGCGTAAAGCATATTCAGAGACCGTCAATTCCGAGATTCCGAATTCTTTGAACGATTCTTCCAGTATAATCGCCCCCGCCGGAATAATATCAGCGCGCGATTGATCGAGGCCTTCAATTTTTACCCGGTCACCAGAATCGTGCATCGAAAGAATTTCATCGACTGCCGAAAACAATTCTTTCTTGGTAAAGCGTGCACTGTTTAGTGACTGCTCGTTTTGTTCCCCGCGGGATGCAAGAATTATTTTTGCCAGATTTAATATTGTTCCTGAGCTTCCGATCACTTGTTGAAAATCGTATGTATGAATCTGCCGAACAATTGGCGTGAGCATACCGCGGACATACTTTCGACATTCTTTTATTCCTTTATCGGTGATGCGTCCGGAAGGAAAAAATCGATCGGTTAATCGTACGGCGCCAAGCTTGATGCTGTTGCCGGATAGTATTTTTTTCTTTTGCCCGACGACATATTCAGTACTTCCGCCTCCTATATCAATGCACAAAACTTTTTTGCTGAACACCGGCAATGCTTGAACGACACCCAG
>JAQUOA010000286.1 GCA_028749215.1 Bacteroidota bacterium | reverse complement strand
CTGAATCACCTGCGCACATCAACCGCTCACTGGGATTCAGCCCTGAGCGCCGGTAAACCGGTGTGGCTCATCGCGGGGGACGATTCGCACAGCTCTTCATCCATTCTTGAGTGCGGCAGAACGTGGACCATGGTGAATGTCGAAGAGAAAACTCCTGACAACGTTCTTTCATCCCTTCAAACAGGAAGAGCGTACGGCGCCAGCGGAATGTTTGCCGACAATCGGAATATGCTTCGCTCGGTGGAAGTAAAAGATTCGATAGTGAGGGTGCAGTTTGAAGATACTATCGATGTGATTGCGGCAATCGCCGACGGAGGAAAAATTAAGAAAGAAGTCCGGCACTCTTCCACCATGGAATGCACGTTCTCTGCCAACGATAGTTATCTGCTGTTTGAAGCGTACGATACCGTGCATCAATTCAATATCTATTTGAATCCTTTGATCCGGTATAACGGAGGGAGTCCGCCGCTCAACGTCTTCACCGCAAAGATAAATACTGGGAAGACGATTCTCTGGAAATTTTTTGTTTCGTTGATATTTTTTTCTTTGATGACGGCGCTCTACTATAAATCAATTGTAAAACTTCTCCGCGCACGATCATGGAACAAAAAGCCGGTGTTCGATCCCGTTAATTCGCCGTTAGTGTAACTATAGGATTTGATCGAGGTTATTTTTTCGAGCAACGGATTATTTCTTATTCAGAAATGTCCCATTCTTTAGCTCAGCAAATGCCTGCTCTAATTCTTTTTCAGTGTTCATCACAATAGGACCGTACCACGCCACCGGCTCTTTCAGAGGAACTCCCGAAACGAGAAGGAATCGGATTCCTCTTTCACCCGCCTGCACAACCACTTCATCGCCGTTATCAAAAAGAATAAGCGAGCGATTTCCTGTTTCATCATTTACCGATGCATCATTAGTTCCGACACGTTCCGTTTTTACGGCGAGAGGCTGTGACGCATCGCGGAATTTTCCTGAGCCGTCAAACACGTATGCAAAAGCATGGCGATTTGTTTCCACACGCAGAACTTTTCGTTTTCCCGCAGGCACAGTCACATCAAGGTAGCGGGGTTCTGCGGCAATGCCATCCACAGGGCCTCGCTTCCCCCAAAAATCTCCGCAGACAACACGAACGATTGTTCCGTCGTCTTCAATCACTTCGGGAAATTCTTTTGCAGGAACATCCTGATACCGCGGCGCCGTCATCTTCAGTGACGAAGGAAGATTTGCCCAGAGTTGAAAGCCGTGCATTTTTCCATGCGCGTCACCGTGCGGCATTTCCTGATGAAGAATTCCACGTCCCGCTGTCATCCATTGCACATCGCCCGCGCCGAGCGTGCCGGTATTACCAAGGCTGTCACCGTGATTCACGGCTCCGGCAAGAACGTACGTAATTGTCTCGATGCCGCGATGAGGATGCCATGGAAATCCTGCAAGGTAATCTTCCGGATTTTCATTTCGGAAATCATCCAACAGCAGAAACGGATCAAAGTCGTCTGTCTTTCCAAAACCAAAAGCACGGCGCAGCTTTACACCGGCACCTTCAATGGTTGGCTTTGCTTGAATAATCTGTCTTACGGGACGTATGGACATTTCTACTCCTTCTATTTCTATTTTTTTATACTTCCTACATATGAACATTTTTCTCGCGCTAAAAATTCCTTATTACACCAAACAGCCGCCGTTGATTAGAAATATAAATATTCCGGTAACGATAAAATAAAAAAATTTATTCAAACCTGTCCTGCCTGGACATGACAATGATTCCCGCCGTAAAAACATTCGCTTGCAGTTACGGTCATTTATCGTCATACTGGTAGTAACAATGAAGGGTAGCATGATGTCAAAGATTACATTCACCGGCGAATCGGGAAGAAAATACAGTTTTATCATTCATCCGATGACAACCATGTTCAAAGAAGAGGGCGGCGTATATTTTGTTACTCACCGGAACATCGACGAAATGAACAAGGTCTCTCATAAGCACATCTTTGTCGGCGAAACCGACAACCTTGCCAAGCAGTTCGACCGTTCGGACAACCAGTATTTCAGACGGCATAAAGCAAATTGTATCTGCATCCACTTGGAAGATAATCGGAACTCTCGGCTCAAGATAGAATCTGATCTTGTTGGAAATTACAATCCTCCTTGCAACCAGTAAAATCACTATTTTTACTGGCTTCATAAATCATCTCTCATCTTGGAAAAAAACTGCGTTGATTAGCGGTCATGGACTGTTATGCCGCATAGCATAATCTTCACCATTCCGTAACACCAGAATCATTGCTATGTTACAAAAGTTCTGTAGTTTCGGCATTCATTGTGTACGAATTCCTTCGATCAAATTTATTTATTATCTTATCCCCACAGTATTTTAAGAAAGGATTGCCATGATACGCAGAAGTTTTTTCTCTGTCATAATTTTTACTTTTATAGTGAGCTGGTGCTCTGCGTTTGCAGCATCTCCCGAACACAATCGGCAGAAACCAAAATTAGTCGTCGCCATTATTGTTGACCAGATGCGCGCTGATTATATTGACCGTTTTTATGATCTGTTTGACGATGGCGGTTTTCGCCTTCTCAGCGAGAAAGGAGCACGGTTCACACAGTGCAATTACGACCATGCACCGACGTACACCGCTCCCGGTCACTCCATTTTTCTTTCCGGTGTGTATCCGGGTGTTAGTGGAATCATCGGAAACGAATGGTACAGCATTGCACAAAGCCGTTCAATCTATTGCTGTGAGGATTCGACCGTGAACAGTGTCGGGGATAATTCTTCCGTTCGAGAAGGTCAGATGTCTCCACACAATTATAACGCGTCGACACTCGGTGACTGGCTGAAATCTGTATCTGCTTCTTCTAAAGTGGTTGGCGTTGCTATTAAAGACCGCGGCGCAATTTTGCCTGCCGGTCAACATCCAACAGGCGCATTTTGGTTCGATTCGCAATCAGGCAATTGGATTTCAAGCAGTTATTATTTTACCACGCTTCCGGATTGGGCACAGGCATTCAACAACCGTCATATTCCGGAATCGTATTTGAATCAGACATGGCAGAAACTTCTTCCCGAAAGTTTGTACGCAAGACAAAGTGCCGATAACGCCGTCGGTGAAGGAACCATTCCCGGAGAAAAGAATTCTGTGTTCCCCCATAAAATTTCTAACTTTTCCGATTCTGCATTTGCCGGCAATCCGCAATTTTCACGGTACCGCCGATTTGATGCACTGCTCCCCACACCGATGGGAAATGATCTGACCGTACG
>JAQUOA010000285.1 GCA_028749215.1 Bacteroidota bacterium | reverse complement strand
TACTTGAGGTCCGAATAAAAGCTACTCCCGGTAGAGAAGCGTACTTTGACATTGAAGATGTTGCATCAGACATCCCGATGAAAGAACTTCCCGCAAAAGAAGCCGGAGGACTGGAAGGAATATACGTTGGCCGGTACACGGTAAAAGAAAACGATGCCGCAAACAATGTCCACATTCGATTTCACATCCCGAAAAATTTTTTCAGCAATGAAAAGGCGTTCTCAAAAAGTACCGTCACAATGACTCCGCATGAACTGCCTCGCGTCGCCGAGGTTATTGGCAAACGTCCGTACTTCAATGCCGGTCTCGGAGCTGATAGATTGGGAGGAGCGAAACTCGGATTCATTTCTCCCGGTGTAAAGGTAACGGTGATCGGAAAAGTCGGCGATCAATACAAAATCCATCTCGGTGAAACAATGATCGGCTGGCTTCCAGAAGAATTTGCAAAACTTCTTCCGCAGGAAACTCCTCTTCCCCATGCATTGACCAGTTCAATTTCCGTCACAGGAAATGGGAACGACGATATCGTCAATCTTATCTTAACGGATAAAGTTCCATACACGAGCGAGCAACTTGTTTCTCCAGCAGCCATCGTGGTGAATGTGTACGGTGCATCATCAAATACAAATTGGGTCACGCAGCATCTTTCGGCAGAGAACATTGAACAGGTGAAATGGACACAAGTTTCTGCGGAACAATTTCAATTATACATTACGTTGAAACAAAAACAGCACTGGGGATATGACATTGCCTACGAAGGGAGTTCTCTTCGCATTAAAATTAAACGAGCGCCGAAAATTCAAGACATAGACAAAGTTTTAAAAGGATTAAAAATCGCCATCGATGCAGGACACGGCGGCGACAATAACGGCGCGATTGGCGCGACCGGGATAAAAGAAAAAGATGTGAATCTTTCAATTGCCCGGCATCTCGATTCCCTTTTAAAAACCAGAGGTGTGCTTACGATGATGACGAGGGATTCTGATCTGAATATTTCAATGACCGAACGAACAGACAAAATCCTTTCATTCAATCCAACCATTCTTGTCAGCGTTCACTCCAATTCCACCGGCGAAACGGCTGATCCAGAAAATGCAAAAGGAACGGGAGTTTTTTACCGCTATTCCGGATTCAAATCTCTCTCCGATATTTTGTATTCGAAGATGCTGGAACTTGGTTTGGCACAATTTGGCGTCACCGGCGGATTCAATTTTTCCCTTAACGCGCCGACACAAATGGTGAATGTGCTAGTTGAAACAGCATTTCTTTCAAATCCTGAAGACGAAATGAAACTGATGGACGACGGCTTCAGACAAAGAATAGCGGGGAAAATTACGGAAGGCTTGGAAGAATTCGTTGTAAAAAGTAAGAAGTAAGAATTATGAATGAAGAAGTTGAAACCTTAATAAGCAGAACAAAAAAATTTGCTTTACGAATTATTAAACTCTATTCATCATTGCCTAAAACTGTCCCGGCACAAGTAATTGGCAAACAACTGCTTCGATCTGGAACTTCTGTGGGAGCCAACTATCGTGAAGCATATCGTTCCCGTTCGAAACAAGAATTTACTTCCACACTTGGTATTTGTTTAAAAGAACTTGAAGAAACATCCTATTGGCTTGATCTTCTTGTAGAATCCGGAATAACTCCCAAAGAAAAATTGGAGCAATTGATTGATGAATGTAATCAGCTCATTTCAATTTTTGTGACTATAATTAAAAAGAGAAAAATATCATAAATCGTGTTTCATATTTTATTGATTTCTTAATTCATAATTCTTACTTCGTACTTTCAAACATCATCCTTCATCCTTTAAAAACCTTATGCTATTACTCAACGGCTCCTCTCTCACAATCGCTGATCTTTATTCAGCCGCAACCGATCCGAAATCAAAAATCGGCGTTGCTCCTTCTGCAAAGAAAAATATGCAAAAATCCCGCTCATTAGTTGAGGAATGGATCAATAAAAAAGAAATCATTTACGGCGTCACAACGGGATTCGGCGAGTTCAGCAACGTGCATATTCCTTTCGATAAGATTGAAGAACTTCAAACAAATCTCATTAAGAGCCACGCAGCAGGAGCCGGCGATCCGCTGCCGCCGGAAGTTGTCCGTGCAATGATGATTCTCCGTGTAAATGCACTGGCAAAAGGATTTTCAGGAATTCGTCCTGAAACGGTTGAGTTCATCGTAAAATTTTTCAATGCGGGACTCGTTCCCGTTGTTCCATCGCAAGGTTCCGTCGGCTCAAGCGGTGATTTAGTCCAGCTTGCACACTTGGTGCTTGCATTTATGGGAGAGGGCAAGACAATTGATAATGGAAAATTGACAGTTGACAATTCCAAAACCGCACTCAAAAAACATAATCTTCACCCGCTCCGATTAACTGCTAAGGAAGGTCTTGCGCTTATCAACGGCACACAGATGATGACAGCATTTGCGTCGCTCATTATTCATGAAGCACAACAGCTTGCAAAACTTGCCGATATTTCCTGCGCGCTCAGCGTTGAAGCATTGAAAGGAACCGATAAGGCATTCGATGAACGCATACACAAGCTTCGTCCGTACAAAGGACAGCTTGCTTCGGCTTCCAATCTGCGCAAGTTGATTCATCAAAGTGAAATTCGCGAGTCGCACCGTTTCAACGATGACCGCGTGCAGGATGCCTATTCACTCCGATGCGCACCGCAGGTTCACGGTGCATCGCGCGATGCGCTGGAATATGTTGAATCAAAAGTTTCGATTGAAATAAATTCTGCCAACGACAATCCGCTGATCTTTCCGAAACAGAAGGAACATCTTGAAGGGGGAAATTTTCACGGTCAGCCGATGGCGCTTGCAATGGATTTTGCCGCGATCGCACTGTCTGAGTTTGCCAATATTTCCGAACGGCGCGTTGAACGAATGGTGAACGGTGCGCTGAGCCGGCTTCCCCGCTTCCTCACCAAGCACGGCGGACTCAATTCAGGATTGATGATTGCGCAATACACGGCGGCATCGCTCGTTTCCGAAAACAAAGTGCTCTCACATCCGGCTAGCGTGGATTCCATTCCCACATCGGCAAATCAGGAAGATCATAATTCCATGGGATCCATTGCCGCGCAAAAATGCTGGCGCATATTGAAGAATGCGCAAACTGTGATTGCCATTGAAATGATGACTGCCGCACAGGCAATTGATTTTCACGCGCCGTTGAAATGCGGCAAAGGAACAAATGCCGCGTACAAAACAATCCGCACGGCAATTCCCTTTTTAGAAAAGGACCGCGTGC
>JAQUOA010000284.1 GCA_028749215.1 Bacteroidota bacterium | reverse complement strand
AAACAAGATATTTTTTCACAGCCGCTTGTGCAGTATCTTTATACTCAACCACAATAGAGGAGAGTCAACGTGACAAAGGCAGATATAGTTGACATCATTGCATCGGGTACGGGTCTCACCAAAGTTGAAACGGAAGCGGTCGTTGACGGATTTATTCAGACAGTGATTGCTTCGCTTCGCGATGGGAAGAATATTGAAATTCGCGGCTTCGGCAGTTTTAAGGTAAAGAAACGAAAAGGACGTATGGCTCGAAATCCTCGAACGGGTGAGCAAGTGCCCGTGCAAGATCACTACGTGCCGATCTTTAAAGTCTCCAAAGAATTAAAAACTGTGGTGAACGATAATTTGAAAAAAACATTGGGATAATTTTTTTGTAATGAGCGAAACGATTGTTTGTCGACACTGTAGTTCCAGCATTTCTTCCTCTGCTAAATTCTGCCCTAATTGCGGACAAAAAGTAACAGTCAATGCAGAAGATCAATCACCTGATTTTCAAAGCAAAACGAAGATTGTGTGCAGTTCCTGCGGTATTGTGAATGAAGCGGGGAGCCAGTTTTGTTATGCGTGCGGCATTCCGTTGACGAATGCTAAAACTGCACAACCCAAAACTTTTGTGAAACCCCCGGCAGCACAAAAAACGGTAAAGAAAAGTCATGGGAAGAAGATTCCGGTCCAGACGATTATTCTTATTGTCTTTGGGTTAGTGATTGTTGGATTGCTCATTCTTGAGTTTCAAAAACCTTCTCCAGTCAGTGCCGAAAGCAGCACGCCAATGAATCCGTCTGCAGCGGTAAACGACGCATCTGTTCTTCAAGACATTAAAAACTTGGAGAGTGAACTGGCGGTACATCCGGACAATAGCGAAGCTCTCTTGCAGCTTGCCAATCGCCTGCACGATGCAAAATTTTTCCCCCGTGCCATTGAAACATATAAAAAATATCTTGCTCTCAATCCGGCACAGACCGATGCTCATGTCGATTTAGGGATTTGCTATTTTGAAACCGGAGATACGCCAAAAGCTGTTGCCGAAATAGAATCTGCTTTGCGGCGCGATCCCAAGCATCAAATGGCAATGTTCAACTTAGGCATCATTCAATTGAGTTCGCAGAATATGGACGAAGCTAAAAAATGGCTGAAAAAATGCGTCGAAATTGATCCGGAATCTCGCGCAGGGAAAAAAGCCAAAGAAATTCTCAGTCAACATTAAACTAAACGAAAGGAGGCAGCTATGCCCAGCGGAAAAAAACGTAAACGCCATAAAATGGCGACACATAAAAGAAAAAAACGTCTTCGCAAGATGCGTCATAAGAAGAGGATTCGGTAACGGATGAACCTTGTCAAGGTGAAAGGCCTTGGCAAGGTAAACTCTCTGTGTTGCATTTTCGGGATTTTTTGTTCACCTTTCACACAGAAAGATTTCACATACATACTATGATACGAGGTTAGTTATGGCTGGTAACGATGACAACAAAAATAGTTTCCTTATCGGATTTCTCGCCGGAAGCGTTGTGGGAGCGATTGTAGCATTGCTCTATGCACCGAAACCGGGCAAAGAACTTCGTGCCGATATCAAAAATAAAACCAGTGAAATAGCGGAAACTGCCGATGAGTATATCAGTGCGGCGCGGAACAAAGCGGTCGATATCATCAACGAAGGGAAAAAGAAATCTGAAGGTTTGATTACCGAAGCAAAAAAAAGAGCGGAATCACTTCTTGGTGATGCTGAAAAAATCCTGACAGAAACGCGTTCACGCGGTGAATCATCCAAGAGCGACAAGAATCGCTCATAATAAAACAAGGAGCGTATTGTGGAACATGTTTTGTTGATTGCTCAAATTGTTGTGCTTCTTTTGCTCTCAGCACTTTCTATCTACTTTATTCTTGTCTTAGTCAGGCTGCGTGAAGTGCTGGGAACGGTTGATGCGAACTTGAAGCAAGTCAGTACAAAAGTCCTGCCCATGCTGGATAATTTGGAGTTTATTACATCAAAGCTTCGTGCCATCGTTGAAAATTTTGATGAACAAATGGGAACCCTTCGCACATCCATTGAAACCATTCGAAGCGTTGCGGATAATGTAGCGTCGTTCGAACGCCGCGTACAGGATGCCGTTGAAACACCGATCATGGATGTCATGAACACGATCGGCGGAATCATCCGGGGATTTTCTTCATTCATCACCCGCATTACGGGCGGTTCATCATCTGATTAATTTTTTCTTCACAACCTACATGCCGGTCGTATCGTCATACATCAGATCAATCTCAAGTGACGATCCTCCTCACATTTCAACACCAATCTAAAAAATGTATAGGAGTTTGCTGTGAGCCAACTTGTCAATTCTAAAGAATATCCTACAACCCACATCCGCACCATTGCACTTATCGGTCACGGCGGTTCCGGAAAAACAACATTTTCCGAAGCATCGCTTTTCGCGACCGGAGTTATAAATCGTCAGGGAAGAGTAGAAGATGGAAACACTATTTCCGATTACCATCCCGACGAAGTTGAACGAAAAATATCCATCAACGCGTCAATCCTCACCACCGAAGTCAACGATATTAAAATCAACATCCTTGATACGCCCGGATACACCGATTTTACCGGAGAAGTGAAAGCCGCGTTACGGGTTGTCGATTCTGCCGTCGTACTGGTGAAAGGGTTTGAAGGGGTTGAAGTCGGTACGGAGATTGTGTGGTCGTACGTCAACGAGTATAGTGTCCCCTCTTTGTTTGTTGTTAATAAAATGGATGGAGACAATTCTAATTTTGACCAAACTATTGCCGCTATTAAAGATAGATGCAGTTTCGATGCTGCTGTGCTGACGTTTCCGGCACAATCCGGCAACGGGTTTAATGCCGTGATTGATGTTCTTCGTATGAAACTGCTGCGGTTTATACCGAGTACCAAGGGGACATACAGTGAAGAAGATATTCCCGCAGACTTGAAAGATAAAGCGTCTCAGCTCCATGAAGAATTGATTGAGAAAATTGCAGAATCCGATGAAGCATTGATGGATAAATTTTTTCAAAACGGCACGCTGAGCAATGAAGAAATAAAGAAAGGTCTGCACCAGGGGCTTGTCGGAAGAAAAATCTATCCCATCTTCGCCGCAAGCTCATCCACCAATGTGGGAGTGTCGAACATCCTTGATTTTGTTGCGAATTTCTGTCCGCCGCCGAGCGAATTTGCGAAAGTGAAGGCGATGGATGCGAAGACAAAAAAAGATATCGAAGTGAGCATATCGGCGCACGGAGAAACGTCCCTCTTTGTCTTTAA
>JAQUOA010000075.1 GCA_028749215.1 Bacteroidota bacterium | reverse complement strand
GGTTTCGGAAACCGTGTCATAATATTTTTTATCGATGCAGGCCACCGCGAAAGATTCGCATCTTCGATATTGCCAAGCGAGAAGTTCTCCGTGCTTTTCACCAAACATCCGCCGTAAAGAATTTTTTCGGCGTCGCACCAAATCACAATATTATCTGCCGTATGTCCTTCACCCGGGTAGTATGTTTGAAACGTATGATTTCCGATGATAAAGGTCGTGTCTTTCGTAAAATAATATTTCGAGTGATTTTTGTTATGCATTTTGCATAAATCAAATGTTTGCTTCGACGTATAAGTTGCAATTCCTTTTTGATTAAAAAAATTGAGGCCCGCTGTTCTGTCATCATGGAAATGCGTTGCGATCAACAGCACCACCTTTTTGTTGTACCTTTGCTGAATGCTGTCGAGCAGTGGTTGAAATTGCGTTGAATCCCATGGTGTATCGAACAACACAACGCCTTTATCGGTAACAACATACATGCTGTTGGAGGGAATTAGTGCTCCCTCATATTCTTTATATGTCGTGTAAACGTAAAAATTTCCGGTTAAATGAGAAATTTCCAGGCTTCGCGTGCGCCCTTGTCCGAAAAGATCTATTGAAGAACTAAGTACGATGACAATAGAAAGTATGAGTAATGAAGTTTTCATAAGACCATCATTTGTTATACACGTTTTGAACGCAATGCCTTAAGGTGTGTTAAATTTTTGTCTTTGGAAAGTTTTTTGTATTCAGCTGATTCAACTTCATAAATTGCAATTTTTCCCTCCGCGTTGCTGTGAACGCCCCACCCGTACCGTTTTGTCAGCGGCGAACCGCGAAAACAGGGTTGCCCTTTTGAAAAGAATTTTTCTTTTTCTTTCGCTTTGTCTTTTGTTGGAATCTTATTTTTTATTGAATAGACGCTGAAGAAAATATCGTCGGATGTAAATTTGTACGGATTCCTTTTGATCATTTCAAATTGAATGATTGCAGCCGTTTTCTCCCCTTCTTTTTGCGGAGGGACTTCGGCGCCCTTTACTGGACAATCGTCCGCAATTTCTATAAACGTATTCTTGTAGTTTGTGCTATAAGTTTTCATTTGACATCTTGCTTTACTCAAACAATTTAAAGAATGCTGTTTCGTCCAAAATATCTTCACCGACTACGAATCTCTTTAATACAAGTTTCATTAAAAGGTATCTTTCTCACCGTAAAAAAGCAAAAAAAGTAGATTAGGTGCAGAACTCCTTCGACCTCACTACATTTTTTACTGTTTTCAATTCCTGCTATTATTTCACTTCAATTCTCCGTATTTTTCAATGCAATATTCACACTTACTCTCACGACTATAATCATCTCCAATTTTTATGCAGCCCTTTATCAACCTTCTTGCAGAAAATCAGCTTCTCTTATTATTTACTGTTATTGGCATTGGATATCTTCTTGGAAACATTCGCATCCTCGGCTTTTCGCTTGGTATTACCGCCGTGCTGTTTGTGGGGATGTTTTTTGGCGCGCTTGACCAGCGTCTCGCGCTACCCGATTACATCTATGTTCTTGGTTTAGTGTTATTTGTGTACGCTATTGGACTCCATGCAGGCCCGAATTTTTTTGCATCGTTCAACAAGCACGGATTGCGGTCAAATATTTTTGCACTTGTTGTTATTATTTTAAGCGCCGGTGTTGCCGTGCTCATTTCGTACATCACGCACATGTCGGCGCCGATCATCTCAGGAATTTATTGCGGCGCATTGACCAATGCACCCGCACTTGCGGCATCTATTGAAACTGTAAAATCATTAACATCAACCATGCCTGCCGCTGCACGTGATACGCTGGTAAATAATTTTGTGGTGACGTTCGGTTTAGCCTATCCGTTTGGCGTACTGGGATTAATTTTGGCATTCTACACATTTATAAAAATTTTTAACGTCGACCTTGCAAAGGAAGAATCAGAACGTTTAGTTGAAGCAGGATCGAATGAAATTCTTAGCGCAACATTTCGGATCATCAATCCCGCCGTGATAGGAAAAACCGTTGAAGATCTTCTTCGGACAATTGAAAAGACCGGTTTTGTTTTGAGTCGAATCAAGAAAGGGAGCACCATTCAAGTCGTTGTGCCGCACATCGTTCTTTCTCAGAATGATGAAATCGTAGTGGTGGGAACCGAAACATCGCTAGAGCGTGCAAAGATCTTGTTCGGAGAAAAACTTCAACATCACCTCGATCCCGAGAATGACGGTATAGAATACCGAAGAATATTTGTGTCGAATCATACGGTTGCGGGAAAAAGAATTTATCAACTGCATCTGGAAAAAGAATTCGGCGCCACGATTACCCGCTTGCGCCGGGGTGACGTTGATTTTGTTCCTTCACCAGATACAATACTTGAGCTTGGTGATCGCGTTCGTGTTGTAACTCGAAAAGAAAATCTTGGACGGGTAACAAGCTATTTTGGTGATTCGATCAAGGGGATTTCAGAAACAGATTTTCTTTCACTCTCTTTTGGAATTGTGCTTGGTGTCTTTGTCGGAATGTTTCCCATTCCTTTGCCGAACGGAACAACATTTAAACTCGGATTTGCCGGAGGGCCTCTTGTGGTGGCAATTTTGCTCGGACGTTTGCAACGTACCGGATCAATTGTGTGGACACTCCCATTCGGCGCTAACATGGTGTTACGCCAGATTGGGTTGATATTTTTTCTGGCGGGAATCGGAACCAAAGCCGGTTTTGGTTTTGGCAGCACTTTTCAAGCAGGCGGTGTCGGATACATCGTTTCCGGAGGAATCATTACAAGCTTTGTCGCGATCGTTACGATAGTGATTGGCTACAAATTTTTAAAAATGCCGATGACTGCATTAATGGGCATTCTCAGCGCAATCTCCACGCAGCCGGCAGCACTGGCGTATGCAAACCAGCAGACACAGAACGAACAACCAAACTTATATTACACCAGCGTCTACCCTGCCGCAACGGTGGCAAAAATTGTTTTAGCTCAGATTTTAGTTACGGCACTGTGGAGATAGTTATGACAACAAAAAAAATAACAGCACTCTTTGTCTTTGGCTTTTCAATTGTCTTTGCTCAAGGCTCGATGGAATCGTATTCTCTTTCACTTCAAAAATATGCGGAAAAAGATACGGCTGCCTATTTAAAATATGCTCAGCAGGCATTTAAACTTGCTCCCACTCAGCCGGATTTTGCAGCAAATCTGGCAAAAGCATTTGCCGTTGCCGGAAAGAAAAAAGAGTGCATTGAAATGCTTGATGATATTGCCGTGCTGGGATTCGATTATGATGTTGAGCAAGACAGCGGCTTTATCAACGTTTGGAAACACTCACTCCTGAAAAATATTGTGGGTACCTCAAAACATAAAGCGCACACCGTAGCCGGCACACTTGCATTCATCATTCGGGAAAAAGATTTGATCTCCGAAGGACTAGCGTACGATCCGCGCACAAATATTTTTTATATCAGCAGTATTTACAAACGCAAAATTGTCGCCCTTCTTCCCGACGGTTCGGCTAACGATTTTACGACGGAAGCGGGCGATGGTTTGAAAGGTACGCTGGGAATGAAAGTTGACGGAGCGCGAAATCAATTGTGGGTGCTAAGCGCAGTTCAATCCCCGAGACCAAAAATTGCAAATGCAAATGAGATTGGCACATCGATAGTTCATCAGTACGATTTGGAAACACGGCGGGTGATACGAACGTATACACCAAATGATACGATTCATCACATGTTCAACGATCTCACGATTCTTGCTACCGGCGATGTGTATCTCACCGACAGTGAAGAAGGGGCTATCTATAAAATCGACCGAAGAAACAACTCTTTGCAGCGATGGTACAAACGTGAAACGATGATTTATCCCAACGGAATCACCGTCTCACCGGATCAAAAATTTTTATTTGTCGCTCACTGGGCGGGCATCAGCAGAATTTCTTTGGCAGACACGCAGGAAGTTCTTCTCACAACAAAAGTCAAAACCACGTTGGTTGGAGTTGACGGATTGTACTTTTACAGAAACGGTTTAATTGCCGTTCAAAACAGCGCCGGTCCGCAATCACGCGTTATGCGGTTTTCTTTGAATGACAAGTATGATGTTGTGCAGAGTTCCAGAATTTTGGAATCGGATAATCCTTTGTACAACATCCCCACCACGGGAGTGATTGTCGGCGACGAATTTTATTTCATCGCGAACAGCCAGCTTGCAAGTTTCGGTTCGGATGGGAAAATCTTTCCGATGGATAAATTACAGCCCACCTACATTCTCAAACTAAAGCTTGAAGAGTAGACAGGGCTCACTTCCGGTGTCACGGATTTTTCTCAATACGGCTTACTCCTTCAACAGGAGATCCAACTGTGTCGTCATTTCAGAAACCATTCCTTCACCGCCAAACCCTATGGTTTTGAAGGCAATAATCCCCTTTTTATCGATAATAAACTTTGTTGGTATTCCTTCCACTCCGTATTTTTCAACTACGCCTTCGTCATATAACACCGGAAATGTATATTTATTTTCCTCTAAAAATTTTTTCACAAGTGCTTCGCGCTCTGCACCGATTTGTCGTTCCCAGGTATTGACGGCAAGGATTTTAACGTTTGGATTGCTTTTGTACTTCTCATACACTTTTTGCAGAAAAGGGAACGAGCTCTTGCACGGGCCGCACCACGTAGCCCAAAAATCTACAACAACAACTTTTCCCCGCAGGCTGTTCAGGGATACCGATGAACCCTCAAGATCTTTCAACGTAAAATCTATTGCGGGCTTGTTCAATCGTTCTTTCAAAAGATTTTTCGTTAATTTTTTCTGCGCAGCAGCTTGAGTTTTTCCCAATGCTTTTTCATATCCTTTTTCGGATTTGTGCAGCTTGGTGTACGCCGTTTTATAGGAAGCCAAGAGAAGATCGTTCGATATTCCGTTGCCGATGCTTTCCTCGGCGAGCTTCACCGCTTGTTTGTAATTCCCATTGGCATTGTACGCTTCAACAATGTGGTTGTTGATATAAGGATTTTCTCCTTTTGATAATTGATACGCTTCAAGGTAGGCTGCTTCAGCGTCTTTTGTTTTTTTAGAATGCATGCACCCAAATCCGTATGTATCAAGCGTCATCGCAAGCAATTGCGTATTATTTCTTTTCCATTCAGTTGTACTAAGATATGATGGTTTTCCTTCAATATTATTGTTACGTAGAACGGCAATTCCTTTCTGGGCAAGCTCAATCCCCTTTTTAACATTCTCGCCCTTTTCTATAAACGCCCATGCAATATTATTGTAGATTCCGAGGTCAGGATTTTTTGAACTTTCTAACAGTTGTATTGCTTTGTCGTATTGTTTTGCCTGTGTATAAAAATAAATAAGATTAGACTCTAAATTCTTTTTTGTATTTGCATCAGGTGTGAATTCCATTAAAAATTTTTCCAGCCCTTCAATTCTTTTTACCTGGTCCTGCTCCCGATACACTTTTGAGAGAGCATCATTTTCTGCGATCTTTCCTTTAGGATGTTCGTTAATAAATTTTTGCTTTATCGAATCACCTTTCGCTTTTTCACTAACTCTGTCAAACCATCTTAGCAATGAAGCAAGAACAGTATCATTATTTGTATACCGCGAAACCAACGCATTCAACTCCTGTAAAACTCTTGTTTTCGTCTCTTCATTCGGGGAATTTCGGAAATCAATGTCCCATTCAAAAGTTTGTGCATCCCAATTATCAGGATACAAATGTAATTCTCTTTTGATTTCTTCTTTTGCAGCTATTGGACTTTTTTGGTTTTTGAAATTGAAGTAATTCGGACTATTCATGACAATTCCACTATAGAAGTAGCTGTTTCGTACAGGATTTCCGGAAGAATCAGAAATTAAAGCACGCCAGACATTGTCGTTGTTATTGTCAGTTTTTTCTTTGTCCACGAACTGGTATAGAAGAAAACATGCTTTGGGATCGGATAGCGTAAACATTCCCCTCCACATTTTATCTTGCTTATTCAACGGCACCTCTATCAGCATAGGCAAATCTTGGCCGCGAACCAACAACACATTTGCCATTATCGCTTTTGAAGATTTGAGCACTGCCGATTGTGCTTCGGCATTGTACATGATGGTAACTACGTCACCAATTTTTGGAGAAGCCGGAAAAAGAGTTGTCACAGATTCATCGGCGGAAATAAATGTTGTGGGAATTAAAAATAAAACCAAGAGATGACTCAGAACCAGGGCTTTCATATTTTCTCCAAAAATTAATAAAACAATTGAGAAGTGATAATAGTATGAATAATTATTTACAGTATAACCAGCATTGATCGCTTATTTCTTTTCCGTTTACGATTGCGATCGCTTTTATTTTATTGGATTGATAAGTGTTCAATGCAACATCGTTCCAAACAAATCTGTAATCATCACTCGTTTTTTTCCCAAGTGATTTTTCATTTACAAACAATTCAACTTCGCTTGCATTAGAGTATGTTTTGACATCGATCCGATTCGTGTCTCTCGTCGCAAAATGTTTTCCGGTGATGAAGACCATCGGTTCACTGTTCCAATTTACTTTGTACCAATAATACGCATCTTTTTTTGTTGCGTGGTCGTGTGTAATCAATCCCTTATCGTTCACACCGGCAGAAAATCCTTCCAGACGTTGATCGACAGAAAAATCAAATCCTGTCCACAGTGTTTTAATCCAAAGGTACGGACGAGCTTTGAGTTGTTTCCATGTTTCTTCGTGAACATACATTTGATATTCTTCGGGATGCCACATTGCGTTGTGTACTGTTTTCTCAATCTTTTCTTGATGTTGAAAGATGTTTCCCCCCGCACCGTATTCACTTACCCCGATATTATTGTGCGGATATTTTTTATGGAGATCGTCGAGGAACGGCCCGAAGCCGAAAACTTCTCCCTCATACCATCCAAAGTATTTGTTGATGGCAATATCATTGGGAATTGACATGGCTGGAGCGTTGGCATTGAGCGCACCGACAGTCGGGCGTGTAGAATCTTCTGAGTGTGCCAGTGAATTCAGTTCTTTAATCAAGGGAACAGGGTCAGGGCCTTCACGGAGATAAATTTCATTGAACAAACTCCAGAAACAGATAGAAGGATGATTATAATTTTGACGTATCAGTTCGATCAGTTGCGTTTTAGCATTGTCTGCAAAATTTTGTTCAGGGCTGATACAATCCACAAGTGGAATTTCCGCCCACGCGATGATGCCATTCTTGTCGCATAGCTCATACATTTTATCTGCGTGCTGGTAGTGCGCCAATCGTACAACCGTTGAGCCGATATCAAGAATCAATCGCATATCATCTTCACGGTCGGTGTCGCTCACCGCTCTTCCTTTATCTTTTTTATCTTCGTGCCTGTTGAATCCGTGAAGATCGTACGGTTGTCCATTCAGAAAAAACCCCTTTTCAGGATCAATGGAAAAATATCGAAGGCCAAGCGGTTCAACAACTTCGTCGACTTTTTTCCCTTGCACATATAACGACACGACAACAAAGTACATGTACGGATCACTTCTGCCATTCCACAGATGCGGTTGCCGGATGGAAAGGTGTTGAACTACATCGCTCTGCCCCCCTCTTTTCAATGAAATTTTTGAGGTTGACGTTGCGGCAGGAAGATTGTCGGCATCAAAAACAACCGATACGGCTGTGACGATTCGCTCTTTGTTGCTGTCGTTACGGAGTTTTGTGGTTATCTGCAGTGAGGCGGATTGGCTGCTGACATTTTTTTGCATGATATAAACACCGTGAGAGCCGTAATCGAGAGGAGTGATATGAACAGGATTGGTGACGATTAACCATGCTGAACGATGAAGACCGCCGCACATGGTAAAGTCCGCCCGAAGCGGAGCTAAATGAAATGTTGATGAAGAGAGATACGACGTGTTATCAACCTTTACCGCAACGACATTGTCTTTTCCGTAAAAAAGATTTTCCGTGATATCAAAAACAAACGCCGCATATCCCCCCGCATGACTGCCGACAAATTTGCCGTTGACGAACACATCAGCAATCATATTCGCCGCATCGAATTTGATGAATATTTTTTTACCAACATCCTCTTTTGGAATGTAAAAATGTTTTCGGTACCATGCCGGTCCGCGATAATAATCATTTCCTCCGTCTTGGCCATCTAAATTATTCCAAGTGTGCGGAAGAGAGATTTGTTCCCAGTGTGAGTCAGCAAAATTTATTTCTGATACGCCGGTTGTATCAGATTTATGGAATTTCCATGAGTTGTTGAAATTGATTTCTGTCCGTTGAAAGGCGAAAAGTTGGGTCGAAATGAACAGACAAATAAAAAGAAGAGAATATTTAAGTGGTTCCATCCTATGATTTTTCATCTTAGTTTGTTCAGTAAGGGATAACAGTTTTGTAGACAGACGAAATACAAACAGGTCAACCTTCGAAAAGGTGATATCATTCGATCCAATCAAAGAGATACCGTTCGTCATAATTGATATTGAATTTTTGAAGCAATATAAGATATTCGTCTTTAAATGATTTCTTTTTGTGATGTTTTTCCTGGTTCATAATGTAGTTATAGACAGTTTCAATTTGCGACTGGCCATACGAAAAAGCTCCATATCCTTCTTGCCAACAAAACTTCCCTTTTACCAGGTGATGCTCATTGATAAATTTTGAAGAATTATTTTTGATATCTCGCGCAAGATCGGAGATTCTCATTGCAGGTTTCAATCCCACAAAGGCATGAATATGATCCGGCAAGCCGTTAACGATGATCGGTTTTTGATCTTTTCCTTTAATAATACCGGCAATATATTTGTGCAGATCGTCTTTCCATTCTTTCTGAATAAGATTTTGTCTTCCCTGCACCGCAAAGACGATGTGAATATAAATCTGCGAATATGTTCCAGCCATCTATATCACTCCTTCAGAGTTTGAATGCTGTTAGCGATCTTCATGCTATAATCATTTCATCCTTTCGGGATTAATATGGGTGCAAACCATATTAATAACGCCGAAGGCGTGCTATTTTTGTAATGTGTATCCTCCTAAAAATTATTAACCCCGACGGGGTTATATTGTTTTGCTTTTGTGTCACTCCTTCGGAGTTTTAATGTTGGTTGTGGCTTCAATGCTATAATCATTCCATCCCTTCGGGATTCTTTCTTGGTGGCAGTTAACAACGCCGAAGGCGTAATATTTTTGTAATGATAGTGCAAAAAACATCAAACCCCGAAAGGGTAAAATTGTTTTATGTAAATAATTTTTGAGATACCTTCTTCTTTATTTTTAATCAGTCTTCGTGAATGGTATTCAAACCTTTACAAACCATTTCTTTTTATACATCCACCATACCACAACATACAATCCAAAAACCCAGCAGAGCGCAAACATCAGCGATGCATTAATGGGAGAGAAAAGCGGATCAAAAATGTTTTGGGTAATAATGGTTTTCATGGAAACATTGTCGAATGTTCCGTTGCTTAATTGCACATTGAATTTCCACAGTCCCATGATGCGTGCGACAACTCCTGAAAGGACAAAAACAAAGATTGCATTCATTCCATAGACGATGAAAGGATGCGCCCATTTTTTGATTCCTTTGGCGTCGATCAGAAAATAAAAGATTCCAAAAATGCACAGCGCCCATCCCGCCATAAATATTGTGTACGATACCGTCCATAAACTTTTATTGATCGGCATCCACATGTCAAGCAATGCGCCGAGCAGAAGTAATCCGGCGCCAAAGACAAACATCCACGCCGATTTTTCTTCTTTGCTGTGTGGAGATTTGCGTAAGTAATCGCCGGTAATGGCGCCAAAAAGTGCGGTGGCTATGGCAGGTAGCGTACTGATAATGCCTTCGGGATCCCACGTTTTAGTTGCGCTCCACATATGTCCGGTGAGAAAAATTGAGTCGAAGTATGCCGCAAAGTTTTTCCCTTTTTCAAAAAGTCCGGCACCAATGTCCGGTACGGGAATGTAGAACATCATCAGTGCGTACGAAATGCACACTGCCCCGATTGCAATAATTTGCCCGCGCGTTGATAGGTAAAGATAGATGACCGAAGCGATGAAGTAACAGACGGCAATGCGCTGCAAAACACCGGGGATGCGGATGAATGAAAAGCTAAAGTGATGTCCCCACAACAAGCCGAAAGGAAATCCTGCAAGAAAAAGTCCTAGGCCAAAAATAATTGCCGACCGGCGGAGAACGTTGAGCAAAAGTTTTTGTTTTGAATCCCCCTTTGCCGTGCGGATGGCAAAAGAAAATGTCATTGCCACGCCGACAATCCAGAGGAAGAAAGGAAAGATCCAGTCGGTAAATGTCCAACCGCTCCATTCGGCATGTTCTAACTGTGGATAAATGTGCGACCATGAACCGGGGTTGTTGACGAGAATCATTCCGGCGATGGTGAATCCGCGAAAGGCGTCGAGCGAAAGAAGACGTTCGGGTTTCATGATGTGATTCCTTTGTGGCCATTCTTTAATTCTCCTCCTAAATATGGAGAGACGTCCGAAGGACAGAAGGGATAAAGAAAGTTATTGAACGACAAATATGCGATATCCAAATTTCGGCAATATTAATGAAGAAACATTTTTGAAATCAACCTTCTTGCCGGAAAATGCATCGGAGAATCGCAGAGGAATATTTGCATTGAGTGTTAGATCACAGTTTTCTTGTTTGTCAGAAAAGTTTAGAACAACGAGAATTTTATTTTTTCCTGAAGAGCGAATAAACGAATATATTTTCCCCGAATTGGAATTGGAGACGTGCTCAAATTCTCCAATAGAAAGAGCCGGATTCTTCTTCCGCAGCGCAAAAAGTTTTTTGTAGAGATCGCGGAAATCTTTTCCCTTCTTCCAATCGATGTTGAATTTTTCAAACAATCCAAGCTTTACTTCATTACCAACTTCCTGTCCGTCGTAAAGAAGCGGTACGCCGGGAAACGTGTTGACAAGAACGGCCGCCAGCTTTGCTCCATCGTCGCCGAATTTTATCACGTCCGGATTATCCCACGCATTTTCGTCGTGATTAGAGCTGAACCGCATTCGCAGCGAATTTTTTGGAAATGCCAGTGCTTCCCGCGCAAGAGTGGAATCGAATTCCGCCGCAGGCTTTTCATTTTTTATTACCGCGTTGATCGTCTGATAAAAATTCCAGGAGTACGTTAGATCAAATGCTTTCACATGGTGTTCAGGATATTGTCCTTCGGAAAGCATCATGATGGGACGGAGCGAATCGAGAGCAGCTCGCGCCTCATTCCAAAAATCGGTCGGCACCATTTCGGCAACATCACACCGAAATCCGTCGACGCCGACATTGTGCACCCAGTATTTCAGCATGTCAATCATATATCGGCGTAAGCCGGGTTGTGAGTAATCAAGATCGACAACATCTGTCCAATCGGGGACAGGCGGAATAAATTTTCCTGTGCTGTCTTTGGTAAACCATTCCGGATGTTCTTTCATCAACCGGCTGTCCCACGATGTGTGGTTTGCGACAATGTCGATGATAATTTTTAATCCATGCTTGTGTGCTGAAGATATAAGTTTTTTGAAATCACGCAGAGTTCCGTACTCGGGATTGATTCCATAATAGTCTTTCACAGAGTATGGCGAACCATATGTTCCTTTTCGTTTTTCAATTCCAACGGGATAAATCGGCATGAGCCAAAGAATGGTAACACCGAGTTTTTTTAATTCCGGAATACGGTGTTCGATGGCTGAAAAATTACCTTCGTTAGAAAATTGTCTCGGAAAAATCTCGTAGATGATACCTTTCTTCACCCATTCTTCTGATGAACGGGCAGAAGTAATGGCGTACGGTGAAGGTGTTTGTGCAAGAAGGAAAGAAACAACGAAGAAGAGTGACGATATTTTTTTCATAGAAAAATAAAGTTGATGTGAAGAAGACGGTAAAAAGTAATGAAAGAAAACCCATGAAGCAACGAGAGAGAATCCTAAAGATCCTGCAAAGACAGGAGTAAACTTTCAGTATAATGTGTTGTCTAATTATAGTATATTAATCAGCATTACCATTAAAACCACAGACAAATCTCTTGCATTCTTCTTTATATCAAAAGAAAACAAATTCTTTACTATGGTAAAACAATTTCAACCG
>JAQUOA010000074.1 GCA_028749215.1 Bacteroidota bacterium | reverse complement strand
ACGCGAGTTTGGCAAGGATGCAAAGGTATGGGATAAAGAAAAACTTGTTGTCATTCCCGACCATTATATTTTTACGGCAGATACGCATGCAAACCGCAATATTCAAATCTTGCGTGACTTTGCAAAAGAACAAGACCTTCCGCATTACTTTGATGTCGGCACATCGCGTTATAAAGGTGTTTGTCACGTAGCAATGCCTGAAGAAGGATTCACGCGCCCCGGCGAAGTACTGTTTGGAACGGATTCACACACGTGCACCGCAGGAGCGTTTGGGGAATTTGCTACCGGTATCGGCAACACTGATGCGGCATTTGTTCTCGGCACGGGAAAGTTGTGGGTGAAAGTCCCCGAGACAATGAAATTTATATTTGACGGAGAGATGCCGAAGTATCTCATGGCGAAAGATCTCATTCTTGCGGCGATTGGAAAAATTGGTGTTGACGGCGCAACGTACCGTGCGATGGATTTTTCAGGAACAACGATTGATGCGATGACAATGGAAGACCGGATGACGATGTGCAACATGGTGATTGAAGCAGGGGGAAAGAACGGCGTGTGTGCACCGGATAAAACTACGACGGATTATGTGCGTGCACGAACGAAAAAGCAATTTGAATGCTTTTATAACGATGACGATGCGAAGTACCACTCAGTGCATCGATTCAATGTGAAAGATATCGAGCCGACCGTCGCGAAGCCGCATTCGCCCGACAATAAAGCGAAAGTAAGCGAAGTTGCCGGGACAAAACTTGATCGTGCGTATATCGGGAGCTGCACCGGCGGAAAGATTTCTGATTTTGTTGCCGCGGCAGAAATTTTGTACGGTCAAAAAGTAAAAATTGACACGTTCATTGTTCCTGCAACAACGGAAGTTGCACGGCAGATTTCTGAAATAAAAGTAAAAGGCAAAGTGGTCCGTCAAATTTTTGAAGATGCCGGATGCCGTATCGGCGATTCCTCATGCGCGGCGTGTCTCGGCGGACCGTCGGATACATTTGGTCGATTGAACGGTGCGGAGGTTTGTATTTCGTCAACGAACAGAAATTTCCCCGGTCGAATGGGTTCTAAAAAATCGCAAGTGTATCTTGCATCGCCGTACACCGTTGCTGCTTCTGCTGTGAAAGGTGTCATCACCAATCCGCGAGAATTTTTTAATTGATGTCAAACCTCACAGGTTTACAAAACCTGTGAGGTTTTATCACGCAACAAAGTTGCTGTTCGGCAAGAATTTTTCCTGTATATTTGTATGAAATGGAATACAAACAATAGGACGGCAGCATGCGGTGGCATCTTCACGGAAAAATTCATAAGGCAACAGTAACAGAAGCAGATATCAATTACGTCGGCAGCATCACCATTGATGAAGAGTTGATTGAGCGAGTCGGATTTCATGAGGGAGAAAAGGTTCTTGTGACCAGCAACTCCAGCGGTGCACGGCTTGAAACATATGTGATCAAAGGGAAGCGTGGCTCCGGTGTGATTTGCATGAACGGTGCGGCGGCGCATCGCATTCAAACGGGAGAAGAAATTATTATTATGGGATTCGAGCTTACGGAAGCACCCATAACACCGAAAATTATTTTGGTGGACAAGAACAACAAATTTGTTCACTACCTGTAAGAACAAAGAGATTCATCAACAAACCTTCAGAGTTGATGGTAAGCTCTGAAGGTTTTTTATTTTTACTTGATATGTCAGGCATCTGAGAAGGAGAACTATGAAAGCAATCATTTCAGGCAAAGCATTTGTCATCGGCAACGATATTGATACAGACCAGATTATTCCGGCGGTGCATTTGGTGTACAAACTTGATGATCCGGAAGAAAAGAAAAATTATGGAAAGTACGCGCTCTCCGGAGTGCCAATTTCACAATCCGGACTGCCGAATGGAAATATTCCGTTCATCAAGGAAGGTGAATGGCAGAGCGAATATAAGATCATTATCGGCGGAAAAAATTTTGGCTGCGGCTCATCGCGTGAACATGCACCGTTCGCCCTGCAAATTGCCGGTATTGAAGCGGTCATCGCCGAAGGCTATGCACGTATCTTTTATCGCAATGCCATTGATGGTGCATTTGTTGCACCGTTCGAATCAACACAACACTTGGCAAAAGAGATTACAACGGGAGATGAGCTTGAGCTTGATACAACCAACGGCGTGTTGAAAAATAAAACTCAGAATAAAGAATACAAGCTTCAACCCTTGGGAGATATTGAACACATCCTTCGCGGAGGGGGAATTTTCGAATACGCCAGAACATCAGGAATGTTGGCGAAAGCTTAATGCGTTTCACGCAAAGCCGCTAAGATGCAAAGATAGAGATGTATGAAAATAGCGTTTCAAAATTTATAGTTGATGAAACATGGTTGTTTCAATTTTGGTTCACCCTTAATTAATGATAGAAGTACCGGGATAGCTACAAAATTTAGAAGAGCAAGGCAATTCGTAGTTTACTTTGCTCTTTGCGAGAGGCATCATGTTAAATAAAACCATAGCAATTATCGGCGCGGGGAATATGGGCTCATCGCTCATTCGCGGTATTCTGAATGCAAAATTAACTTCCGCCAACAAAATCTACGCCAGTGGCACACGGATCGAAAAACTCGAAACCCTAAAAAAAGAATTCGGCGTCAACATCACCGTGGATAACAAGGAAGCGGCAAAACATGCGGACATTGTCATTCTTTGTGTGAAGGCGTACGTTATCCGCAAAGTGCTGGAAGAAATGCACGAGGTGCTGCACAAGGATCAATTCATCATTTCCATTGCCGCCGGTGTCACCACCGATTCGATGGAAAAAATTGTCGGAAAGAATATTCCTGTTGTGCGCAGTATGCCGAATATTGCTTCCACTGTTGGACTCGGTGCAACAGCCATTGCTTTTGGTAAGCATGTGCATGAGCAGCAGCACGATATTGCTGTCAAAATTTTTGAGGCAGTGGGTGAAGTGGTTGTTGTCGGCGAACAGCATCTTGATGCTGTGACCGGATTAAGCGGAAGCGGCCCGGCATATATTTATATGGTGATTGAAGCAATGATTGACGGCGGCGTGAAGATGGGATTGCCGAGAGATATTTCGACAAAATTGGCGATTCAAACGGTGCTCGGCTCGGCCACGTTGGTGAAGGTGTCGAATGTTCACCCCGCAATCTTGCGTGACCAGGTAACCACGCCAGGCGGAACAACGATCAATGCGATACATGAACTCGAATCACACGGATTACGTTCGATGTTGATCGATGCTGTGGCGACCGCCACCATTCGATCTAGAGAGCTGTCAGAATTAATTAACAAATAGGATTTTTTTTAGAGAAATAGAATATTTAATGAAGAAAACAATCACAGTTATTCCCGGCGACGGAATAGGACAAGAAGTTGTCGCAGGCGCACTTCAAGTTTTGGAAGTCATTGCAAAAAAATTTATTCACACGTTTGAATATAAAAAAGCCCTTGCCGGCGGATCGGCGCTTGATGCAACAGGCATTCCGCTTCCCGAAGAGACTTTGACATATTGCAAGCAAAGCGATGCAGTGCTTCTCGGCGCTGTTGGCGGACCTAAATGGGATTCCAATCCGCAACACCTCAAACCCGAACGGGCGCTGCTTGGGCTTCGAAAAGAACTGGGGTTGTATGCAAATATCCGCCCCGCAAAAATTTATTCGGCGCTTGTCGATGCTTCGGCATTGAAAAAAGAAGTTGTGAACGGTGTGGATATTATTGTTGTGCGCGAATTAACCGGCGGATTATATTTCGGAAAGCCGAGCGGATTTGAAAAGAGAAACGGGGAAGAGGTCGGATTTAATACGATGATTTATTCTGAATCCGAAGTGCGCCGCATTGCAAAATCTGCATTCGAAATTGCCCGCAAGAGAAAGAAAAAAGTTTGTTCGGTTGATAAAGCCAACGTGCTTGAAACATCCCAGCTCTGGCGCAGAGTTGTGATTGAAACAGCAAAAGATTTTTCCGATATCGAACTGTCGCACATGTATGTTGATAACTGCTCGATGCAGCTCATCCGCAATCCGAAACAGTTCGATGTCATTGTTACTGAAAATTTATTCGGCGACATTCTCAGCGACGAAGCCGCAATGCTTACCGGATCTATTGGCATGCTTGCCTCCGCATCACTTGGCGGCAACGTTGCAATGTACGAACCTGTGCACGGTAGTGCGCCGGATATTGCAGGGCAAAACAAAGCAAATCCGATAGCCACCATTGCTTCGATTGCAATGATGCTGAAATATTCGTTCAACTTGAGCGCGGAATCTGATGCCATCGAAAATGCAATTGAGAAAGTGCTGTCGAAAGGTTTCCGCACCGGTGACATTTACACGGAAGGCACGACGCTGCTCGGCACAAAAGAGATAGCAACAAAGATTGTTGAATTTATTTAATTTGAAATTTTATCTTTTATATTTTGAATTGACACTATGTTAACCATGAAATTTGGCGGAACGTCGGTCGGCGATGTTCCACGATTACAAGAAGTCGTTTCGATCGTCAAACAATTTTTGCCTGAACAGCCTGTTGTTGTTGCCTCCGCAATGGGAGGGCTGACGAATGTGCTTCTTGAAACAGCACATAATGCTGTTCAACGAAAATATGAATTAGTGCAAAACGCGGTCACATCAATGCGCGACCGTCATCTTCATATTGCCATGACGATGATTAAAGATGAAGCTCGGCGTTCAAAACTTATTCAGGAACAAATCGCTTCCTTCGAAGAACTTTCGCAGTTGTATCACGGCGTTTCAATGCTGCGCGAACTTTCACCGCGTTCGCTTGATGCGATTGCTTCGTTTGGTGAATTACTTTCGTGCAGGCAAATTGCAGCGGTGCTTGAAGAAAATGGAATTGCGTCACAGTTTGTTGATGCCCGCACAATAATCCGAACCGATAATAATTTTGGTGAAGCGAATATCGATTTTGTATTCTCTAACGCGGCAATCAACCAAGCGGTGACACCGCTTGTTCAAAAGAAAATCGTTCCGGTCGTTACCGGATTCATTGCCAGCACGGAAGAGGATATTACCACGACCATCGGCCGGAGCGGTTCGGATTACACAGGATCGGTTGTCGGTGCGGCAGTGAACAGCAGAGAAATTTGGATTTGGACCGATGTCGATGGGGTAATGACTGCTGATCCGCGCTATGTGAAAGGCGCGAAGGTATTATCGGAAATTTCGTACCGTGAAGCAGCGGAGATGTCGTACTTCGGTGCGAAGGTCATTCATCCGAAAACAATGGTGCCGGCCATTGGAAAGAAAATTCCGATTCGTATCAAAAATACATTTAACCCTACACATCCGGGCACATTGATTTCCGCAGTGCCGTCTGCCGACCGCAGTTCGGCAAAAACGGTAACATCCATTGACAATTTGAGCATTATTGCCATTGAGGGAAATGGAATGATCGGTGTTCCCGGGGTTTCTGCGCGCATTTTTTCGACGCTTGCCCGCGCGCAGGTGAACGTCATGATGATTTCGCAGGCATCGTCTGAGCATAACGTTTGCTTTATCGTTCCCCATAAAGACAGTCAAGCCGGCGTAAAAGCATTGCGTGAAGAATTCAGTATCGACATTGCTAAAAAAATTATTGATGATGTGACAGTGAAAGAACCGGTTTCAATTGTTGCTGTTGTGGGAGAGGGAATGATCGGCTCAAAGGGAATTGCCGGAAAAACTTTTTCTGCTGTTGCCAAAGCCGAAGTAAATATTATTGCAATTGCGCAAGGATCATCAGAGTTGAATATTTCATTTGTTGTTGAACAAGCTGATGCGCGCAATGCTGTTCAAGCCGTGCACGATGCATTTCATCTTTCATAATATGAATAAGCAAACTACGAATTATCAAAGTATTTCCTGTTCACTGTACGATGAGCTTGAAGCATTGGCAACGAAACACACAAATGTGCCTATCGTTTATAAAGATTCGACAAACGAAATGACCGTTAAAGCTGTGATCGTTGACCTGTTCGCAAAAGACGGTGCAGAATTTTTAAAACTTAACAATGGAACAATTATTCGCCTTGACCATTTGGTAACGGTAAATGGAATTCCGATGAATAAAGTCTGTTAATATGAAATCAATTCTTAAAAGCATTCACTCCGGCAAAGAATATTCACTGGATGATATTCGGTTCACTTCCGATGACGGTGAACTGCTGGACGTGATTCACGATCTTGATGCAATAAAAAAGCAGCACAACATTTCCCGTGAATATTTTTTACGAAAGAGAGCACTTCTCAATGGCCAGCCAACGGGGGGAGTGTGGCATTTCAAGGAAATGGTTCTGCCGGCCATTCCCGATGAACAAGTTGTCTCCAAGCAGGAAGGAAACACTCGGCTCTATCGAAATAAAAAAATTGCATCGTGGCTGGGATTGAAGTTCGATAGATTTTTTTTGAAGCATGAAGGCGAAAATCCGACCGGATCGTTCAAAGACCGCGGCATGACCGCCGCCATCACCATGGCAAAGGCACTGCATCAACGTGCGGTGACATGTGCATCAACGGGAAATACGTCGGCCTCGCTCGCCGCATTTGCATCAGAAGCAGAACTCACGGGCATTGTTCTCATTCCCAAAGGAAATGTTGCCGTCGGAAAAATTTCGCAGGCACTGGCGTACGGCACAAAAACATTGATAGTCAATGGTGATTTTGATGACTGCATGCGTCTCATCCGTGAAGCGCAGGAAAAATTACAGGCGTATCCGCTTAACTCTATCAATCCGTTTCGCATTGAAGGACAAAAAACAATTATCTGGGAAACGCTGATGCAGCTCAATTGGCAAGTGCCGGATTGGTTCGTTTTTCCCGGCGGAAATCTTGGGAACACCAGCGCGTTTGGAAAGGCATTGTTTGAAGCGTACGAACTCGGATTGATTGATCGCATGCCGCGTTTTGCTGTGATCCAAGCCGAAGGTGCAAGTCCGTTTTACAAAGCGTATAAAAATAATTTTAAAGAGATTAAAAAAGAAAAAGCCGACACCATTGCGACCGCAATCAAAATCGGCGATCCGGTAAATTATACGAAAGCGGTACGATCCTTAAAGTGGACGAATGGAATTGTTGAGTCAGTAACGGATGAAGAAATTCTTGAAGCCAAAGCGCATGTGGACGCCGCCGGCATTGGTGCAGAGCCGGCATCGTGCGCGACAGTGGCAGGAGTGAAGAAATTGCTTTCAAGCGGAGAGTTCAAACCGAACGAAACGATTGTCGGAATTTTAACAGGTAATGTCCTGAAAGATCCTCAGGTGATTGTGGATTATCATTTCAACAGAAAAACTTCTCTTGCCAATCCGCCGCACGATATTGAAGCGAGTATTGATGAGCTTAAAAAATTTTTGTAATTCAACACAAAGACACTAAGAGGTGTATGACAATCTTAGCGTTTTCGCGCCTTTGCGGTTAAAGAAAAATGATGAAAATTAAAATACCCTGTTCCACTTCCAATCTCGGTCCCGGATTCGATACGCTCGGTCTGGCATTGAATCGATATCTTTTTCTCGATGTCATTCTGAGCGACCTGCCCGCCGGCGGTCAGGCGGGAGCGAAGAATCCAAAAATAGATTCTTCGGTCGCTGCGCTCCCTCAGAATGACAACATGAAAGCAGTTATCACCGTTGAAGGGAATGGCAAGGAACACATTGCAACGGATGGGACAAATCTTGTGTACAGCGCAATGTGCACGACGGCAAAGAAACTTTGTAAAGAGCTTCCTGCGTTTCAACTTCATCTCAAAAATGAAATTCCTGCGTACGGAGGCCTTGGCGGAAGCGGCGCAGCGATTGCCGGCGGAGTATTTCTTGCCAATGAACTTTTAAAAGGAAATCTTTCCAAAGATGAAATGCTCAACATTGCCGTTGAAATTGAAGGGCATCCCGATAATGTTTCTGCTGCACTTTTCGGGGGATTGACGATCAATTGTTTTAATCATGACAGGAAAGTGCACTGTCGAAGCATAAAGATTGAGGAATCACTTTCTGTCATTACTTGCTCACCCCATTTTCAAGTGCAAACCAAACAAGCTCGCAAGCTCCTGCCTGAACAGATTTCAATGAAAGATGCCGTCAAGAATATAGAAAACACTGCATCGCTTGTCGCCGCAATGATGAGCGGAGACTTTGACACACTCCGATATGCAACAGAAGATCGCCTGCATGAGAAATACCGTGCAACCTTAATTCCCGGATACGATGAAGTAAAAAAAGCCGCACTCGGTGCAGGTGCATTGTCATTCAACATCAGCGGGGCAGGACCGACGGTGTTTGCCTTTGCTGTGAAGAATGAGAAAGAAATTGCCGATGCAATGGTGAAAGCATTTCAGACGAATAGGCAAAAATCAACTGCGGAGATTATGAAGATTGAGAACAGCGGCGCAATGGTGATATGATTTCAAATCAAGTCTGAGATTTAAGGAATGTCTTATCTATGTCTGCTCTTGGTAGAGACAGAATACATTTCCAGCCGGGTCACTGAATAAGGCGGTGATTGCCGGCTCACCCTCATCAATTGGCTGCACAATTTTTCCTCCGTTCGCAATAATCTTCTTAACAGTTGTTTCTATACTGTTCACCATAATCGAAATTAAAAATCCTTGTTCCGTCGCTGGTTTTCGTCCCGTCACCCACATTCCGCTTACTTCACCGACGGCATCGTCAAAAGAAATATTCCCCGCGTTGTCTTCTCTGATGTTCCATCCGAATGTTTTTTGGTAAAAAGCTGCCGACTGCCGAATATCTAAGGCTGGAATTTCGATGTAACAGATTTTTCCGTTTCCAAGAGTAGGAGGCATAGAGTGCCCTTAACTTTTAGTCAATATCTTTTTGCAAAGAATTACAATTGTATGTAACTCTTTACGGCATTACAAAGTTCCACTGTGTAACGTAAGGGTATGGTTCTTTGTTTCATGGGGTGTTATTATTGTGAAGCAGTGATATTTGGTAGTGCGTTCCAAAGGCGACGTTGGAGCAAGATAAAAGAACAGCAGGCGTTATGAAGATTGAGAACGGGAAATACAGCAAATTGATATTCCGTAAAATTATTAAAATTTAAATATTGTCGTACACCTCATCTTTATCTAAAAATCCACATTCCTCTATTTGTGGTAAAATTTTTTCAGCGAGTGTTTCGTTTGCCTTACTTAACCCTTCTAATTCCTTTGCCGCTAAATTATGTTCGGTTAAACTTCTTCTTATTTGATACCAACCTGCGTCCCAGGTGCTTATTTTCCATTTGTTTGTATCCATTTGGTGAAGATGTGCGTAGAAATACTTATACACTTCTTCGGCTTTCTTTAAAACTTCCTTCCCTTCTTTGGAAAGTTTATTTTTTGAAAGCCATTCAGCTACAAACCGATTTTCATCTTTCTGTAATTGTTTCTTAAAATCAGAATCCATTATTTCCCATTTTTTAAGTTCCTCTGTTTTGAAGGGGAAGAAATTGTTTTTGATTTGATACGTTTTGCCCATATACAATACATTTTTTAATGCTGTAGTTTCGTTTGACGAAGCAAACAAACTCCACACAACACAATCATTTAGAAACTCCCTGCTTGGTTCCGTATGCGGTATTACAAATTGATTTCTGTCATTAAGCCAGGTTTGTTTTGGAATTTTTCTAACTGCATGAAGCGTTAGTGATTTTTCAAAATTTTCTTTAACAACTGAAAATGCACCCGCACTTACACTTGGTGAAGAAAGAATTACAACATAATTGTTATTCTGAAAGTCATTTCCTTTGCTGCATATGGAAGCCAAAAAATCAGGTCTTGCCCTATGCCTTGTATCGGTATTATCTTTTCTTACTGTAATTCCGTTGCTTAGGGGCGGTAAAATATATTCGTTTGAGTTTTGAGGGCGTGGAAACCAATTGTTTAGAACATTTTTCTTTTCGATCAACTGCAAATGCTTTACTCCAACGGTTTGAGCGTTTTCATTTGAAATATCAATTTCTACGGTTTTTTCTTTTCCCTTTTTAGATAAATCCCAAATCAAAAATCCGATAGGGTATTTTCCTTTTACTCCATGAAAAGTTGTTGATTTGAAGAGGAATCCTTTTTCGTATTTGAATTTGAAATATTTATCTCTGTATTCAATACTATCGGGCGCATTTAGGTATTTAAGTTTGGAATACATTCCCAAATAAGTGTTTTTCGGAAGTTCATGAACGATACGAAACATAAACTGAGCAAATAATTCACGTTTAGCATGTCCGATATTTTCTTTATCCATCAATTTTTCAATCTGTGTTTTGCTCACTCCCTTTTTTGATTCGCCTTTTGCACCGCCAACTTGTGCAGTTGCAAACGGTGGATTGATGTACACAATCCACGAAATTTCTGGGTTTGCCATTTCATCGCGCAAATTTTTTGGAAGCTTCCAATTCTTTTCAAAAAGCCCTTCGGTATTGCCAAACACATTAGCTACATCATCGTTCAAATAATCATATTGAAAACACGTTGCCTGTGGAAAAACCTTTTTTAAGTGGTCTGATTCGCTTGCGTGCAACGTGGACATATACAAATATTTGTATGATTCCGCAGGTAAATGATATTCTAAATTTCCTGTTCCCGCCGCCATATCCCAAATTCTATATTTACCAGATTTGTACCAGTTTTTGCCGAGAACGTCTGTAAGATAGGAAATTGCTTTTTTAGCAAAACGGATTGGAGTATAAAATTCGCCTTCGAACCTGCGCTGATTTTCTTCCGTTAAACGGTCTAACTTTGCATGAATGCCATTGATGGTTTCATTATTAGAAACGTAATCATAAATTCCCCAAAAATAATCGTAGTCCTTCATCAAAACTTTTTGGGCTTTTGTATTTTTATCTTCAAAAGTAAAAACTACACGATTATTTTCTCGGTCAATTTTTATTCTTTCCTTTTGAATGTTAGAAAGGAAATAAAACGATGGCTTGTAACCATTGATAATGTAATGACCAATAACATTTTTCCAGTGATCAAACACCGCTTCAAAATTTTCTTCGTTTATAACTTTTTTATCTCCAAAATCCAAAACAGTTTGAGGGTTTAAAGCATTTTTAAGATTGTTTTGAAACGCGTCATGGTCTTGTTTCTTGGTGACACTGTAGATGTGAATTTTTTCTATCTCAGGTTCTTTGATCAAATGGTCAATAAGTTTTTGATCCGGTTTGCTTGCCGGCCGTTCCCAATCATAACTATCATTGGAATAGTAACTTGACCATTTGCGAACTTCAGTTAATGCGGCTTCGTTTTTATCAGCAAGACAAATAAAAAAAGGAATTACTTTATCTGCTTCAATAAATTTCAACCGCCGAATGTAATAGAGAGATTGGGATAAAATTGTAGCAAGTGCTTTGAGATTATGAAAGTTCTTATCTGTTTTGAACTCAAAAAGCACATTTGGTGTGTAAAGGTCGTGATGATGAGAAGTATCGTATTTTATTTTGAAATAATTTGCATAGGTTGCTTTAACAACTTCTTCTGTTGTTGCCCTATCTAATTGATTTTTAAACTCTTGAAAAGTCATTCTATTGAATTAGATTTTATTTCTTAAGTCTATTGAACAGCAAATTTTAAGCAAGCAACTTTTCCACAATCTGTATTGCGGTGATACCGTCTGCTTCTGCAAAGTTAGGTCGCAGTTGTTTTTCTAAAACGAATTTCAGGGACGACTCCCAAAACTTTTCCTACGCGCCGTAAGAAGGTGAGAGATAAATTATGATATTCTCCCGACTCAAGTCGTGCAATAGCAGGTTGAGAAGTACCCGAGAGATCAGCTAATTCTTTTTGTGTGATATTCGCTTTCTTCCTGAGCGATATTACTTCTTTAGCAATAGTGAATTCCTTTTCAAGCGCTTCGTACTCTTTTTTGAAAAGGGGGTTCTTTAATTGTTTTTTCAACAAATCACGTGAATTTGTCTTTTTAAGATTATCCATTATTGCCTTCCTTTCACTTGTTCCATCAAACGCACAGCGCGTTCAAGTTGAGCTTTATCAGTTTTATTTGTTTTCTTAACATATCCAGAGGTAATGATATATGTTGTTTCTTTCCAATGGAAATAGAACAGCCGGCAAATATCCGTTCCCACTTTTACTCGGAGCTCGTATAAGCCT
>JAQUOA010000283.1 GCA_028749215.1 Bacteroidota bacterium | reverse complement strand
ACAAATTTCGATTGGTCATTGGAAATATCCAGTTTAATGCCTACCGGAAGCTTTGCTTGTTCTTCGTTGACAATGCGCTTCACCTCGTCTGAGATACGAAGAAGATTCTCACCGGCTCGCTTACGGACTGCCAGTGAGACGACTTCGGTTCTATTTAAACGTGCATGCGTTTGCCTATCTTCAAATGAATAATCCACCTTCGCAACATCACGCAGGTAAATTGGTTTACCGTTCTGATTTTTTATCACGATGTCTTCAAGCGGCTTTACTTCTTTGAATTCGCCGGGAATACGTACCGTGAGAGTTTTTTCCTTTGTATCAATTGTCCCGCCGGGGATTGAAAGGTTTTCTGCACGGATTGCACCCGACACATCATCAAAGCTTATTTGGTAGGCGTTCATCCGATACACATCAACGTTGACCTGGACTTCGGGTTCTAATCCTCCGGTGATATCCGCCGCAATGACCCCGGGTATTCCCTCGATTCTATCTTTCATATCATCTGCAATTTTTTTCAACCGCGCCAACCCGACTTCGCCGCCGACATTCACGAACATAATCGGAAATTCACTGATGTTGATTTCCGATACGACCGGATCAAGAATATCGTTTGGAAGCTGTGCTCGGGTCGAGTTTACTTTATCCCGAACACGACGCAGTGCTTCATCGATATCGATACCGGTATTAAATTCTACACGAATCGTTGACAGGCCTTCCTTCGAAACTGATGTTACTTGTTTGAGATCCTTTAATCCTTTCAGAGCACGTTCAAGCGGTTGCGTGATGAGTCCTTCGATATCAACCGGCGACACACCAATGTACGGTGTTGCTACAATCACCAGAGGAATGGTGATGTCCGGTGCCGCTTCGCGTGGAAGTCCTTGATAGGCATTCCAGCCGAACAAGACAATTATTACCATCAAGATATAGACTACAATTTTATTATCGACCGCCATACTCCAGATTTTCATTGTTGTCTCTCCGTCTCATTGACAACCTTGACTGTTGTTCCATTGACAAGTTTTTGATAGCCGGTGACAATAAGATGATCACCAACTTTCAATCCTTCGAGAACTTCCATCATAATTCCCTGTCGGCCGCCTAGTTTCAAACGCCGTTCTTCTGCTTTCCCGCCATGTTCTACATACACAACGATGCGGTCACGATCCACGAGCTGCACGATATTTTCGCTTACCAACACCGCATTGTTTTTTGATTCGCGCAGCAATTTTACTTTTGCAACCATTTCAGGTTTTAATTTTCGAAATGGATTTGACAGGATGACTTCTACCTGCATAGTACGATTTGCCGCCGACACCGCTGAACTGACAAACGATACTTTTCCTTTTAATGTATCACCAGGGAGTGCGTCAAATGTGATGACAGCTGGGATGCCCGGAGGGAGCGTGCCCGAATATAATTCCGGTACTTCAGCCTGAATTTTTACCTTCGAGTTATTGACAATGCGGACAAGAGGAACTCCCGGAGGTGCGAATTCTCCTTCATTGATAAGATTTCCCATCGCAGTATTTTCAACCACGCCGTCAATGCTTGTGCGAATTTGTGTCCTCTCCCAACGCGCCTTCATCAAATCAGCATTTGCTTTTGCTGCATCGCGGCCGTATTGAAGATTTTTCATTTGCAGATCGCTGATCCCTTGTTGATCAAAAACCTTCTGCTGCTTTTCCACGTTGAGTTCTGCCATCCGATATTGGGCGTCAGCAGCATCGTACCCTGCTTTGATAACTTCATCTTTCAGCACTACGATCAGGTCGCCCTTCCTCACATGCTGACCTTTCTTCACTTTCCATTCTTTTATTACTCCCCCTTCTTCAGGACTCATACTGACATCCTCGAATGCTTTCACCGTTCCTGCTACCTGAATGGCGTCGACAAGGAGGGTGGGTTTAACAATCTCAATTTTTATATCAACGGGGGGCACTTTCAGGACAGTATTTTCTTCCCCTTTTTTGCAGGAAGAAAGTAAAAGGCCGGCGAAAAGTACCGGTGCAAGTATTCCTATTCGTGTTTCGATCTTCATTGGTATAATCCTTTTTCCTTGGTTTCTATTTCATCGTTTCAACGGCATAATCCGGCACATGCCCGATGAGTTGATCTAAATCTGAGGAAGCAACCAGATAATCATAAATTGCCTGCATGCGATTGACTTGTGCCTGTGTCAATGCCAACTGAGCATCATTCACTTCTAATTGAGTTGCGGCATTAGAAAGAAAACGGGTCGTCACAATTTTATATCCGCGCTCTGCGGTTTCAACCGTCCGCTGTAATGATTCAACGCGCTTCCGCGCCTGTTTCAAATTTCCGATGACGGATTGAATGCCGGTTTTTAGATTTCGTTCCAAACTGATTTTTTGTTCTTCGGTTTTCCGTTCTTCCAATTGCGCCTGTTCAATGCGCGATGACGTTTGTAATCCCTGGAACAAATTAATGGATAGCGTCAATCCGATCTGTGAACTTTTGTAAAAATCGCTGGTAGAAAAGTCGAAACTGTTTTTTGCAGAGGTGTACGAATAGGATCCGAAAGCGGAAAGTGTTGGCAGGTAACCGGACCATTCAGCTTTGACAACAGCGTGATTTAATTCGACTTGATGCCCGACAGCTTTCAGGTTAGGATTTGCTTCGAGCACCATTTCTTCTGCATGGGCAACCAACGAATCATCAATCGGATGAAAAATCAGGCTGTCAACCGGCAGTATTTCTGTCGTGCCGGACAATCCAATGACGTCGCGCAACGCATTGATGGCAAGATTATAGTTATTTTCACTTTGCATCACTATGGGCCGTACATTGTCAACACCGACGGAAGCGCGAAGTTCGTCATACTCGGAAATAATTCCTTGGCTTCGCAGCAACTGTACGTTCTTTAAATTATCTTCGGCATTTTGTAAGCTTGATCGAAGCATAAACACAGCTTCACGTGCCAGCAGAGTGCCGTAATATATTTTTCGCACTTTCGTGATGGTCTCCAAACGTTTAGACTCAAACAGATCTTGTGTGAGATCAGAATAAATTTGCGCAGCACCGACACCGACAAACACTGCACCGTTAAAAAGTATTTGCCGTGCTGTCAAAGAGGCATCGGCACTGTGACTCGGTGCAAATGAAATAGGAATTAGTTTGCCTGTTGGAGAAGGAGTAGAAGGATCGGCCGTTTTTAAAAAACTGTAAAGAAAATAATCCGGAAAAAAAGTTACCGGTTTATCAATCATGTGCACATAGTGGCCGGCAAGGTCAAGCGACGGCATGGCGCTTCCCCATGCCTCAAGTACCCTGG
>JAQUOA010000282.1:1791-3297 GCA_028749215.1 Bacteroidota bacterium | reverse complement strand
CAGTGAGTTTGGTAAACAAGGAAGCCCTCATCCGTTATTTCTGCATTATAATGGAATCAGATTTACTACACTCGACATCTTGAATTATTCGTTCTACATCAACCATGGTATTTCGGCTGCCAATGGAGTTGGTGTTATAGCAGCCGAGGCTGATAACAAATCACTGGTCATTACTATACGGAGGAATTAAATATGAAATACATTTTCTATTTTTCATCTCGTTCCCAACGTCTCGTTGGGAACGTAAAGCAAAAAGGAGTTTTCATCTCGTTCCCAACGTCTCGTTGGGAACGTAAAGCACCGATGCTCTGCATCGCATGTGTAAATATAAAAAGGAGTTTCAAAAACATTATGTTCCCAAACAGAGTTTGGGAACGAGAAAAACCTTTGCGTCCTCTGCGAGCTTCGCGGTGAATTCGTTTATTAAAAATGATGCTAGTATTCTTTCCTGTTAGCGTACACATTCATCAGCAATCCTCCCATCATCATGTACGAAACGAGAGACGAGCCTCCGTAGCTGAGAAACGGAAGCGGAATGCCGATGACCGGCATTAAACCGACCGACATGCCAATGTTGACGAAGATATGAAACGCAAAGAAGGAGGTGATGCCGACAGCAATCAGGTTGCCGAATTTATTTTTTGCGGTCGATGCAAGACGGAGTCCGTGAAAAAGAAGTATGGAGAATAAACCGAGCACAACAACGCCGCCGAGAAATCCGAATTCTTCTCCCGGCACGCAGAAAATAAAATCAGTCCACTGCTTCGGAATAAAATTCAACTGCGTCTGCGTTCCGTGCATAAACCCTTTTCCAAACAATCCCCCGGAACCGATTGCCACTTTTGCCTGAATGACGTTGTAGCCCGCGCCGAGCGGATCGTTGTTCGGATCTAAAAATGTGGCAATACGTTTTTGCTGGTAGGGAGGAAGTTTATTGTAGACTGCCTGCACAAGAAATCCGACAACAACATTTCCCCCGAAGACGAGTGCCGCCACAAATTGGTTTTCTTTTCTCAGCATGAACAATCCCACACCAAGCAGGATCAAGACAACAAGAAAGAGCGTTGTGCCGATGATCGATGCGGCCGCAACAAAAGCAGGCGCAATGATAATGATGACGAGAAATTTTGAAGCGCCAGCCCAGTACAACAAGGGGATGAACATGGCAAGAAATGTCAACGCGGTGCCGAAATCGGGTTGAAGCATAATCAATGTAATCGGCAGCGCAACCAGTCCGCCCGCCTTGACAAGATCTTTCAGGTCCGTCGCCTTCACATCGCTTCGGCTGAGAAACGATGCGAGGGCAATCATGGTGGTGATCTTTACAAATTCCGACGGTTGAATTCCGAGTCCTCCAAATCCGAGCCAGCTTTGTGAACCATAGACTCGTTTCCCTGCCACCAGCACGAGCACGAGCAGACTCAGCGACGAGAAAAAAATTGTTAACGCAGAACGCTGAAGCCAGCGGAGCGGAAGCACCATCATCGTGAGCATGGCCGTGAAACC
>JAQUOA010000282.1:0-1691 GCA_028749215.1 Bacteroidota bacterium | reverse complement strand
GTCGTCTGTCCGAACCCGAATTGTTTTCCCATCTCTGACCAGTCATCCAGTCCGACTTTCAGCATCAACTGGTAGAAAAAAACGTTGCATGAATGGTGAATGGCATCGACAACATTCACACTGCCATGCACATGCTCGCAGTGAAAAATTTTATTTCCGAACCGGAAATATCCCGGGCAGGTGATGCGCCAGTTCTCGTCAATGATACCTTTATCCAGCGCGGTGAGCGCCAGCAGCATTTTAAATGTCGATCCCGGCGGATACCGCGTGAGTGTTGCACGGTTGAACAACGGTTTGTCCGGATTGTCGTTGAGTGCGTGCCACGCTTCGGGCGACGTAATGCCGCTGAAAGTGGAAAGATCGTAATCCGGTTTGCTTGCCAGGGCAATGATGCCGCCGTTGCGCGGATCGATTGCTACCACCGCGCCGCGCTGATTGGCAAGAAGCGATTCCGCTAATGCCTGCACGTCGCCGTCAATCGCCAGATGAAGATCGTAACCGTCTTTGGGAAGAATATCGTGCTTGCCGTTGTCAAACGTACCGATGATCTGCCCCTTCGCATTCTGTGAAATAAACTCCCACCCTTTTTCTCCGCGCAGAGAATTTTCGTACTTCGCTTCCAGTCCCGAACTTCCGATGAGGTCGCCCGGCTGATAATAGTCGTCCGTGTTTTTTTCCATCTGAACGTCGGAAATTTCTTTCGCGTACCCGAACATGTGGCTTCCGTGCACATTCTCGTAGTGGCGTTTCGCTTCCATCTGAATTTCCACGCCGAACAATTTGTCTTTAAATTCTTCAAGTTTTGAAAGTTCGGCAAACGAAATGTCCCGCTTCAAACGCGTAGGGATGAACGAATTATATTTTTGCGCCAGCTTAATCTTTGCGAGAATCTCTTCGTTGGTCATGTCCAGAATGACGGAGAGCAGGGGGATATTTTTTTTGTTGAAATCAATCGGCGTGAGCATCACGGTGTACGACGGACGGTTATCGACGAGCAGATTTCCCTTGCGGTCGTACATGTATCCGCGGATCGGCGCCTTGGGTACGTTGCGGATGGAATTTTCTTCCGCTTCTTTTCCGTACAGCTCGGCGGAAATATACTGCAGCTGGAACAATCGTCCGAGCAGAATCAGAAATCCTGCCATGAGAATTGTCTTTAAGACAACGCGCCGTTCCGTTGAACCGAATTCGTCCATAAAAAAAAATTAGTTACCGAAGCTGAGGCCTGCGGGCATACACCGTCATAGGAATAAACGCTATGGCCGTGGTGTACAGCGCAGAAAAAATACCGAATTCAAAAATTGCGGTGAGCAGCCCGACATCGCTTCCCCGCGTGAAGATGACGAAGTAAATGACATTGTGCACCAGCGACACCACTCCGACAATGATCAAAAACTGATAATGGCTTAACGTATTTTGCGTTTTATTATCGTTGAAAAAATATCCTGCAAGAAAACCTGCCGTGGTTTTAGAGAGCGCAGAGAGTCCGAGAAATTGCCCGCTTACAAGATCGACCGCCAGGCCGATGCCGAATCCGAACAGTGTGGCCTGAATCTGTCCTTCGGTAACGGCAATGTACACGATCCAGATCACCATGATATCGGGAACGATGTTGGCAATGGAAGTGAATGCCACCACCGTGGTCTGCAGTGTCAGGAGCAGCAGCGTGATGACAAGAAGCCGAATAATTT
>JAQUOA010000281.1 GCA_028749215.1 Bacteroidota bacterium | reverse complement strand
ACAGCCCGGCATCTGCATTTATTCGCGCCATTTTTTAAATCCTAATAAGGAGTTTCATCCATGAAGGAAGAAAAGCCCTCCATTCAAAATACCGTCACTGATGATATATATTATCCATCAGCAGAAGTTGTAGCGCAAGCTAATGTAAAAGACCCTGAAACTGTACGAAAAGAAGCGGCAAACGATATTCAAGCCTATTGGGCAAAACGCGCACAAGAACTTGAATGGTACAAAAAATGGGATACGGTATTGGATGAATCGAACAAGCCTTTTTATCAATGGTTCGTGGGAGGAAAAACAAATATAGTTTTAAACGCGCTGGATCGTCACGTAAAGACCTGGCGCAGAAATAAGCTGGCGTTGATATGGGAAAGTGAAAAAGGGGAACTCCGAACCATGTCTTACCATGCGCTGAACCGTGAGGTATGTAAATTTGCCAACGTGTTGAAAAGCATGGGTATCAGCAAAGGCGATAGAGTGACAATCTACATGCCGCGCATTCCTGAGACATTAATTGCTATGCTTGCAACGGCCAAGATCGGTGCGGTGCATTCGGTAGTGTACGGCGGGTTTTCTGTTGAAGCATTGCACGGTAGAATTGAAGACAGCGAATCGAAAGTCATTATCACTGCCGACGGCGGAAATATGAACGGCAAAAAAATTGAATTGAAGAAAATTGTTGATGAAGCACTTCAGCGCACCGGCGCTCCTGAAAATGTCGTTGTGGTAAAACATCTTGGCATTGATGTGAATATGGAAGCCGGGCGCGATTACTGGTACCATGAATTAATGGCTCTCCCCCTTACCCGCAACGGTTTACGATGTGAAACAGAAGTGATGGACGCCGAGGATCCTCTCTTTATTTTATACACCTCCGGCACGACCGGAAAACCAAAAGCCATCCTTCATACACACGGCGGATATCAAGTGGGTGTCTATGCCACATTGAAAGATGTGTTCGATTTAAAGGAAGAAGATCGCTGGTGGTGCACAGCTGATCCGGGATGGATTACAGGTCACTCGTACATTGTCTACGCACCCCTCATCGCCGGAGCAACATCGTTTATGTACGAAGGCGCTCCTACATTTCCGTACCCCGATCGCTGGTGGACGATGATTGAAAAATACGGCATCACGGTTTTTTATTCCACTCCGACCGCCGTGCGCGGTTTAATGCGGTTCGGTGAAGCGTGGCCGAATCGCCACGACCTTTCTTCGCTTCGATTGCTTGGAAGTGTCGGCGAACCGATTAATCCCGAAGCGTGGCGATGGTTCTACAAAAATATTGGCAAAGAAAAATGCCCGATTATGGATACGTGGTGGCAGACAGAAACAGGAATGTTCATGATGGCGCCGATGCCGGCATCGCCGCTGAAACCCGGTTCCGCTACAAAACCGTATCCCGGAATTGAGGCGGACGTTGTAAATGAAGCTGGGAAATCTGTGGCACCCGGCGAAGAAGGATTTTTGGTTTTGAAAAAACCGTGGCCTGCCATGATGAGGACGATTTACAAAGATCCCGAACGATATGAAAGTACCTACTGGAGCAAATTCCCCGGAATGTACTTTGCGGGTGACTCTGCACGGAAAGATAAAGATGGATATTTTTGGATTATTGGGCGCGTTGATGATGTAATTAAAGTGAGCGGATACCGACTTGGAACAGCAGAATTGGAATCAGCATTCATTACACATCCGGCAGTTGCTGAAGCCGCCGTGATTGGTCTTCCTCATGAATTGAAAGGGATGGCAATTCATGCCTATCTCATTTTAAAAGCCAACCACGAACCAAACGAAGCTCTTGTTGAAGATCTTCGCAAACATATCGCTCATGAAATGGGACCTATTGCAAAACCTGAAAAAATTGAATTTGTAAAGTCATTGCCGAAAACTCGCAGTGGAAAAATAATGCGCCGCGTACTCAAGGCGCGAGCCCAAGGAATGAGCGAAGGCGATATCTCCACTTTAGAAGAATAAAATTTTTACTTCAAGAAGTGACCGTGGGCACTTTACAACCGTTAAGAATGTTGTATCGTTAGAATGCAACACAAACAACAAAACACATTCACAAATATAGAAGGGTTAGTTATGAGACGAGGAAATTTTTTTACACTGGGCACGGTTTTCTGTCTTGTGTGGTTTATTGGGGGGTGTAAAAAATCAAGTGATCCGATAACCGCAGATGCATCAGGTTCATCTGCAGTCAACCTGTCGGTAGGGTTTGCGAAAGTAAATTCTTCATTTGCAAAGATAAATACAGCCGATTCGTTACGGATTGACAGTGTAATTGTTGTGTTACAAAGAATTAAATTTGAATCTTCGATAGATACTGTGAAACTTGACAGCACCGGAACAGATACAACTGAAACTGAAAAGGAAATGGAAGTAACATTTAAAGGTCCGTTCGTTGTTCATGTTCGAGATACCAGTTCGGTTGATTTTGCAAATCAGGTTCTTCCGGCTGGCACATACAACGGCATTAAATTCAAAATTCACCGCCTACAACCGGGTGAAAAGCATGAGGACAGCGACGAACACAATCATCATGCAATGCAACCAAACGATTCTTCATTTCAAAATCACAGCATTGTTATTTGGGGATCTGTAAAACAAAACGGTATTTGGATTTTATTTAAAAAATCATTTGATATTGAAGTTGAATTCAAATTGAAGGGAACGTTCACTGTTACTTCATCCACAAGCACCATTAAAATGGCACTTCGATTCAATACTGGTGATTGGTTTAAAGACATCAAAACGGGTGCTCTTTTAGATCCTACTGACCCGAATGCATTGAAAGGTATTGAAAAAGCAATTGAAAAATCGTTTGAAAATGGCAAAGGCGGAAAAGATTCAAACGGTGACGGACATCCGGATGATTAAGCAGTAAGATAAATTCAATAACCAAAAAAAATCCTACAAGATACTTGTAGGATTTTTTTTTCGCATACATCTAATTCAAGTGGATCTTCACCAATAACTCTTTCAGCAAATTCCAACCGAGTACCGCGCTGATAATCAATAATAAAATCCCAAAGAATCGTGAAATTTTTTGAATGCGGGCATGATCAAATTTCATTTTTTGCCGTTCCACAAGCTCGACTAAAGTAAAAAACCATAATGTCACTCCCGCACCGGTACCAAGAGCAAACAATGCATTATCATACAGTGTCGGTTCAATAACATTGTATCCATGAACAATACCGGCAATTGTCACCCAATACGCAAAGAATGATGGATTGGAAAAATACATCGCCATCCCTAGTAAAAAATATCGTTTAAAACCAGGAGCATCCTCTTCT
>JAQUOA010000073.1 GCA_028749215.1 Bacteroidota bacterium | reverse complement strand
CTTTCTTTGCTGCTTCAACGACACCGGTCGCTACGCGGTCACAACGAACAATGCCGCCAAAAATATTAATCAGGATTGCTTTGACATTTTTATCGGCGAGGATAATTTTAAAACCATTTTCAACGGTTTGAGGATTTGCTCCGCCGCCAACATCCAAAAAGTTTGCAGGTTCACCACCGGCAAGTTTAATAATATCCATTGTCGCCATAGCAAGTCCCGCGCCGTTGACCATACAGCCGACATTTCCGTCCAACTTGATGTAGTTGAGATTCGATTTCGATGCTTCAATTTCAAGAGGTTCTTCTTCATCCAGATCCCTTAATTCAGCATACTCTTTGTGACGTTCCAACGCATTGTCGTCAAAATTTACTTTGGCATCGAGTGCAATAACATTGCCTTCCTTCGTAATGACCAACGGATTAATTTCGAAGAGCGATGCATCGGTCGCTTCATATGCACGATAGAGCGCCATTAAAAACTTTACCGCATTCTTAAACGCATCGCCGCTTAAGCCGAGAGCAAACGCCAGCTTGCGCGCTTGAAATTGTTGAAAGCCAACGGCAGGATCGATATGTTCTTTAATTATTTTTTCGGGATGTTTTTCAGCAACTTTTTCAATTTCCATACCCCCTTCGGTAGAAACCATCACTACATTTTTTGACCGTGACCGATCGAGCGTGATACCGACATACATTTCTTTGTCGATGTTTGCCCCTTCTTCGATGAGCAGACGTTTTACCAATCGTCCTTCGGGACCGGTTTGATGCGTCACCAACGTCATTCCCAAAATTTGGGAAGCGTATGTTTTCACTTCATCAATACTTTTTGCAACCTTCACTCCGCCCCCCTTACCGCGGCCTCCTGCGTGAATTTGTGCTTTGACAACCCACACACTGCCGCCGAGGCGTTTTGCTACGTTCACCGCTTCATCAACAGAAAACGCTACTTCACCGCGGGGAACGGCAACGCCGTATTTGCGAAGAATATCTTTACCTTGGTACTCATGAATCTTCATCGTGACTCCTTACAATAATTTTTTAAATTTTCATTTTGTTTTCTGTGAAATTGCCTTCGCTTGAGTAAAGAGCAGCAAGTAATCTCTCCCGCCAGCCTTGGAATCTGTTCCGCTCATATTAAATCCGCCGAATGGATGCACGCCGACCAGCGCACCGGTAATTTTTCGGTTGATATAAAAATTTCCTGCATGGAATTCGTTCTTCGCTTTCTCCTGTTTCTTCTTATTCTTCGTCCACACACCGCCGGTCAAGCCGAATTCCGTGTTGTTCGCAATTTCCAATGCATGATCAAAATTTCGTGCTTTAATGACCGCCAGAACCGGGCCGAAAATTTCTTCCTGTGCAATAGTTGCCTTTGGATCAACATCGGCAATAACTGTCGGTTCTACGAAATATCCTTCACCCGCAGCACGCTTACCACCGGCAACAATTCTTCCCCCTTCTTTAACTCCTATTTCAATGTATTGCAAAATCTTCTTCAGTGATCCTTCGTTCACCACTGGCCCCATATAAGTAGCTTGGATTTCCGGTGAACCAACACTCAATGTTTTTGTTCGCGCGGCAAGTTTCTCTACAAACTTATCATACACGGATTCTACGACAATAGCACGTGAAGCAGCAGAACATTTCTGCCCCTGAAATCCAAACGCCGAAGCAGCGGCCGCTTGAACAGCAGCGTCAAGATCGGTTTCATTATCAATAACGATCGCATCTTTCCCACCCATTTCGGCAACGACACGCTTCAACCAAATTTGACCCGACTGCACTTTTGCCGCCAGCTCGTTAATGTGAATGCCGACTTCTTTCGATCCTGTAAACGAGATGAATCTGGTTTTAGGATGTGCCACAAGAATATCACCAACGCTTCCTCCCGAACCGGTAACAAAATTAATTACTCCTGCAGGAAGGCCGGCTTCGCGCATCAACTCAAAAAATTTAAAACCAATAGCGGGAGAATCACTTGACGGCTTCAGCACCACTGTATTCCCGGCGACAATAGCAGCCGATGTCATTCCTACTAAAATGGCAAGCGCAAAATTCCACGGCGGAACAACGACGCCAACTCCCAACGGGATATAGCGCAGTTCGTTTTTCTCACCGTTAACTTTTGTCAGCGGCTGCGGAGCAGCAAGACGAAGCATTTCGCGTCCATAGAATTCCAAAAAGTCAATCGCTTCGGCAGTATCTGCATCAGCTTCAGGCCAGCTTTTGCCGACTTCATAGGTAAGCAAAGCAGAAAACTCGAATTTGCGTTTACGCATTAACGCTGCCGCTTTAAAGAGAACGTCAGCGCGTTTTTTTGCCGGAACATTTTTCCATGTTTCAAATGTTGCTGCGGCGGTTTCAATTGCTTTCTTGGCAAGCTCGGCATTTGCTTTGGAAAATATACCGATCACTTCGCTCGGTTTTGCCGGATTGTAGGAATATAATTTGTCGCTGGTAGAAATTTCTTCAGCACCAATCACCAGCGGATGATCTTTACCAAGCTCAGCACGAACTTTGGCAAGCGCCTTTTCCATCCCTTTTTTGTTTGCCGGTTTTGAAAAATCTGTGAACGGTTCATTCTTAAATTTGGCGGGCATACACACTCCTTGAGTACAGACAGTCCGATTGCATGAAGCAACCGGACTGCGAAACTTGTGAAATAAATTTAATGGTTAAAGATAAGATTTTTTTGGCGGGGAAAAAATAAAAAATTACCTCATTCTCTCTTCCATTCGGGTAATTGCCCCGGAATGGCAGGGGCTCCAACTGAGTTTAACTCTTTTTCAATCGTGGGCAATTCCTTTTCCACAACATTTTTAAGTACCGCATACTGCACTTCAAATTCGTCAACAGCAATTTGGTATGCTTTCTTTTGCGTTTCAGTCGGATCAGCCATTGATGACCAGAAACTTTCAGCCACAGAATTCATTCGTGTTAAAATGGACGGAGGAGCGGCATCGTTTCGTTTTGCGATAATTTCATCTCCGGAAAACTTTCGTTTCAATTCAATCATTCTCGTTTCAAGATTTCTTACTTTTTCATACACCGATGATGTAACCTGCGGCGTTTGCGTTAAAGCTGTTTTTATTGCACCAATCTTTAATTTGATATCATTCACAACGCCATTGCTTGCAAAAATTGCTCGCTGCAATCGTGCAGCTTTTTGTTGAAATGCAATGGCGGCTGTTCTGTCTTTGATTGGAATTTCCGAACTGCCGAGCGGTTTACAAATAAAATCAACCGGACCGGCTATTGTGGTTTCTATTCCATCTATCCGTTTGGACATTGAAACGGAATATTTCCCCGGCATGGCAAACCACGAAGACTGCTTTCCGTCTGCCGCCGTGTTTGCTGTTACGGGATCAAGCAACGGATATTTCAAATCCCACGATATGCGATTGACACCTGCACTGTTTTCGCCCTTCAGTCTGCGGACAACATTTCCTGATTCATCTTTAATAGTAAAGAAAACCGCCGGCGCATCTTCGTCAGCTTCCAATCGTGATTCTTCATACGACGGTATTTTTATTTCAGACTTTTTCTTCTCTGCTTCTTTTTCTTCGTCTTTTCGTTTCTGCTTACGCGTTTTAAACTCTTCTTTCAGATAATATGTAAATGTTGCACCAAACGGAGGATTCTTGGCGAAGTAGAAATTGTCTCCCTGCCACGCATTGTCATCTCCTCCTAACGGTGATGAAGGAAGAAACATGAGTGCATCCTTCACGTTAAAGATATTCGCTTCTTTGTTCATCAGTTCCGGATTGACCGTGCGTAAAGAAGAATAATCGTCGAGGATGTAAAAGCCTCTGCCGAACGTCGCAATAACTAAATCGTTCTCCCGTTTTTGGATGGCGATATCTTTTATAGGAATTGTCGGCAATCCTCCGTTCAATTGCGTCCAGATTTTTCCTCCATTGTTTGAGAAGAAAATTCCAAACTCTGTCCCAGCAAAAATTAAATTGGGGTTCACAAAATCTTCAGCAAATGATTTTACTGAGCCGTTGGCCGGAAGATTTGAAGAAATTGATTTCCAGCTTTTGCCTTTGTCGGCACTTTTTAAAAGGTACGGTTTAAAATCTCCCTGCTGATGATTATCGAATGCGGCATAGACAATATTTTCATCATTCTGAGATGCTTCAACTTTTGTCACATACGCAAGCTCCGGAATACCGGAAATTTTGTCGATCTTCCTCCACGATACGCCGCCATCTTCTGTCACTTGAAGCAAGCCATCGTCAGTTCCAACGTAGATCAGTCCTTCTTTCTTCGGAGATTCAGAAATCTGTGAAAGATTTCCCCATGCAGCGGTATTGCCATGCTTGTTTACCGCATCAACACTCCACAATTTTCCCATCACAGGAATTTTATTTCGATCCATCTGCCGGGATAAATCTCCACTCACACTTTTCCATGTCACTCCACGATCGTCGCTTCTAAATAATTTGTTTGCACCAAAATATAATCGTGACGCAGAATGAGGAGAGATAATAAGAGGTGCATCCCAATTCCAACGCAGGCCGGGTTCTCCTTTTTCTTCGATCGGTTGAATCCACAATGCTTCGCCGGTTTTCCGATCATATCGTGCAAGTCCTCCATATTGGTACTGTGAATAGACAATGTTCGGATCAGCAGGGTCAACTTGCGTTTTAAATCCATCGCCGCCAACAGTAACGAACCAATCACTATTCACAATTCCGGATGCGCTTGTCGTACGAGATGGTCCGCCCAGTGTTGCATTGTCCTGCGTTCCGCCGTAGACGTAGTAAAATGGTTCTGCGTTATCAACCGTGGCGTGATAAAATTGAACGGTGGGCATATTGTTGATGAAACGCCAGGTTGCATTGCGGTCATGGCTTTCGTACAGCCCGCCATCGGTTCCAAGCAGCATGTACTGCGGATCTTTTGGATCAATCCAGATTGCGTGATAATCTACGTGCACGCTTTTTTCTCCGACTCGTGCAAGAGTTTTTCCGGCATCATCCGATAAGTACATAATGGTTCCTGCTACAACAATGCGGTCAGCATCACCGGGGTCGCAGAAAATTTTCGCATAATACATTGGCGTGTCATTGTAAGAATTTCTTTTTTCCCACGTCGCTCCGCGGTCGGTTGACCGAAAAATACCGCCTCCACCATCTACTGCTTCAATTGTTGCAAAAATTATGTCACTGTTTATGGGAGAAATTGCCAGTCCAATTTTGCCGAGATCTCCGCTTAGCAAGCCGCTCGTCAATTTTTTCCATGTTGTTCCGCCATCGGTTGATTTTTGGATGCCTCCTTCAGGTCCGCCATCGATCATTGTCCAAAAATGGCGACGGCGTTGATACGTTGATGTATACACAATATCAGGATTGCGCGAATCGATCACGACGTCAGCAACGCCGGTGTTGTCGTTTGGTTTTAAAATATTTTTCCACGTCGCACCGGCGTCAGTTGTCTTAAAAAGTCCGCGATCCCCTCCTTCTTTCCACAATGGACCTTGTGCAGCTACATATAGAATTTGTGTATTACGTGGATCAAAAATAATATTACCAATGTGCTCGGAAGTTTTTAATCCGACATTCTTCCAAGATTTACCATCATCCTCTGATTTATACACGCCATCGCCATAACCAACACTGCGCTGGCTGTTCAATTCTCCCGTTCCCACCCACACTTCATGCGGATTGTTTGGATTGAGTGCAACGCAACCGATGGAGTACGAACCTTCATTTTCAAACACGCAATTCCATGTCGTGCCTGCATTTGTAGTCTTCCACACTCCGCCTGAGGCAACCGCAACATAATAGACACTTCTATTTTGCGGATGCACCGCAAATCCTACGATACGGCCGCCAATCACCGCCGGACCTATTGAACGGAATTTTAATCCATTAAAGGCGGATGACTTGAGAGTATCGGATTTTTGGGAAAAAGAGATTGAAGCACAGAAAAGAATGAAGAAAATAATTTTTTTCATAACAACTCCCGATTAGATTTTTAACTACATAGGATGTGGGAAGAAAATAGCGAATGAAAAAATAAGAGTCGAGGAAGAAAAATTGAAAACTTGACGATTGTAATAATGAGGTAATTATTTTATCGCCCCAAACACGGTATCATGTACCAGAGGTCTTACGTGTGCAATCTTCGAGTTATTTCGAGTCGGGTATACTCGATTCGTCAACAATATGACAATGGTTTTCTTTACAGGATCAACTACAACGGATGTCCCTGTAAATCCTGTATGCAGATACGTTTTTTCAGAAGCAAATTTTCCCGAAATTGATCTATCGGTTGATTTCGTATCCCAGCCAATAGCTCGGCTGCTATTCACGAATTGCCGTTCAGTAAATTTTTTGATTGTTTCTTCCTGAAAATATCTTTTCCCTCCATACACACCGCCATTCAATTCCATCTGCAAAAATATTGCGAGGTCATGTGCTGTTGAAAACAATCCTGCATGGCCGGAAACACCTCCGAGTGTTGCGGCATTTTCATCGTGCACACGCCCTTGAACTGGCAGATAAGTTTTCTTCCAGAATGAATCTACTTCAGTAGGAACAACTTTACGCAGCAATTCTTTCGGTGGGTTGTACATCGTATTTTTCATTCCAAGCGGTGCAAAAAATACCGAATCGACATATTTATCAAGGGATGTATTGGTAACTTTTTCGATCAATTTTCCCAACGTAATAAATCCAAGATCACTATAAATAGTAGAATCGCCAGTTTTATATACTAACGATGATGCGAAGAGAGAATCGAGGAGGGATTGCGGTGAATCGCATACTTCATAAAATTTTTTCCATGCCGGCAATCCGCTGTTGTGCACCATTAGATTGTAGACAGTAATCTTTTCTTTTCCATTTTGACCAAACTGAGGGATGTACTTTACAATCGGGTTATTAAGGGAAATCTTCTTTTCGTCAACCAATCGCATGATTGCACTTGTCGTTGCAATCACCTTTGTAACCGACGCTAGGTCAAAAATTGCATCGACGGTCATCGATGTGGCAGAAGAATCGTACGTGAATCTTCCATACGCCTTTTCATGGACGATGACACCATCTTTTACTACTAGCAAAACTGCGCCTGGGAAAGCTGAATCGGCTATTGCTTTTTGAATGATGTTATCAACACCGGCCAGTGAATCAGGATTGATACCAACATTTTCCGGATTCCCATAATGAATGGCGGGAGAGTTAAGATTATCAAATTCATCTTTGTCAATTGATACGCGGCCGGTTACTGAACATCCAAAAAATTGAAGGGCGATAAGAAGTAAAAAGAAAACATTTTTCATTTTCTGGTAATCTTTTTACTGCTTTTCATCCCCAACACCACCGCTCCGTAGGCGGGGGAAGCCATCGGTTGAATGATTTCGATGGAAGGAAAGTTTGAAGAGAGATAGTTACGCAAGAGTTCTGAAAGAAGTGTCTCGTTGGCAATTAATCCGCCGATGAAGGCAAGATGAATTTTGGATTTCACTTTGGTTTGCATCGATGCAGAGATCATCTTTGCTGCAACCTCTACATGTTCAGCCAATTCAATCGCTGATTGTTCAACGATCATCCTGCACACTGCATCGTTTTCCTCGGCACCCTTCAACACTAGCGGAGCAATCGATGCAATATCAAAATTATCTTTATACACTGCTGTAATAATTTCTGATTGATCAGTCAGGCGGAATTTTTTTGCAATCATCGTGGACAATTTTGTTTTCTCACCCCGGCCGTCAAGTTCGTGTGCTACCGCCGTCATACCTAAACGGCCGATGAAATATCCGCTTCCTTCATCGCCTAAAATTCGCCCCCATCCGCCAACGCGATGAACATTTCCTTTTGCATCTTTTCCAAACGCAATCGAACCGGTTCCCGCAATTAAAATGATGCCGGAGTCACCTTTAAATGCACCTTCTAAAGCAATGCGAGCGTCGCTTTCAACAATAATTTTTTTCAATCGGACATTTCTTTTCGCTGAATATTTTTTCAACCCATCTGCCATCCGCTTCTGATCACCGACGCGTCCTGCTCCAGTAAGACCAAGCACAACGGACACAATCTGATCTACCGAACACTCAACCGACTCACAGCAAAGTCCTATCAACGAATAGATTGCTTCAGCTGTTTTCTCTACGCCGATAATTTGAAAATTCGACGGCCCTGCTGTATGCTCGGCAAGAATATCCCCATTTAAATTTGCAATGACAGCATGCGTCTTGGTTCCGCCGCCATCCATTCCGATGATAAATTTATTTTTCATTTTTTCTTTCCGAACTCAGGATCTATCTTAACAAACAATGGAACGATGAACCCCGGTATTGTTGAAATAATCACCCACACAAAAAAATTGGAATATCCCAGCATCTCTTGAATTTTTCCACTGAACATTCCCGGAATCATCATCCCCAATGCCATGAAGCCTGTGCAGATAGCATAGTGTGCAGTTTTATGTTCACCTTCTGAAATCATAATCATGTACATCATATACGCCGTAAATCCAAAACCATAACCAAATTGTTCAACAGCAACAGCGGCGTTAATAACGAAGAGATTTTCCGGCTGGAAGTGTGAAAGGTAAATAAACGCCGCATCCGGCAAATGAATAGAGCAGACCATAATCCACAACCAGAATTTCAACCCCCGTTTTGAAATGACATACCCGCCGAGCAAGCCACCGAGCGTAAGAAAAAGAATTCCAACTGTCCCATAGACAATTCCGACTTCGCTGGTCGACAAACCAAGCCCCCCTTTTTCGCGGACATCCAACAGAAACGGTGACACAAGTTTTACTAATTGCGCTTCGGCAAAGCGGAAGAGTAAAAGAAAGGCAAGGATCACAAGAATATCTTTTTTCTTGAAGAAGAGAACAAATGTGTGAAAAAATTCTTCCACCATTCCTTTGGAAGCATCGGAAATTGTCGGCTTATCGTTCGCAGGGTATGGTAAAATGAATTTGTGGTAGATAAAAAACGATATGAAGATTGCCGCCAACACACCAAATGTTATTGACCATGCCACTGTAATTCCGCCATGGTGTTCAAAATATCCGGCCATCACCACCAGCGCACCTTGACCGGTAATCATAGCGATTCGGTAAAATGTGCTTCGTACGCCGACAAAAGCAGATTGCGTTCCTTGGTCGAGTGCCAGCATGTAAAATCCATCGGCAGCAATATCGTGCGTTGCAGAACTGAAGGCCATCAGCCAAAAAACTGCAAGTGTGTATTGGAAAAATGCAGGTGCAGGAATCGTCAGTGCAACACCCGCAAGCGATGCACCAATGACCATTTGCATCGTCACAATCCAAAACCGTTTAGTGCGAAATAAATCAACAAACGGACTCCACAATGGTTTTATTACCCACGGCAGATACAGCCAACTTGTATAGAGTGCAATATCGGCGTTAGAAATTCCAAGTCGTTTGTACATGATGACTGAGATTGTCATCACCGTAACGTACGGTAATCCTTCCGCAAAGTAGAGCGACGGAATCCACGCCCAGGGGTTTCGAGTTTTCATTATAATCCTTTTGAAATAACAAAAAAATTATTTCTCGCAAAGACGCCAAGAAGCAAAGAAAACTTTATTGAAATGATATCTTAAAAACTTTGCGACTTTGCATGAAAGAAAATGTTGAGGAATCTAATCAATACACTTTCTTAAGTTCCGCACCTTTGAAATAATGTTTCACAATGTCCTCTCCCTTCCACCCTTCAACCGCCATGACCGCCGCACCAATCTGACAAAAACCAACGCCGTGCCCCCATCCCGCGCCACGGAGAATAAATTTTCCCGGAATGCCATTCGCATCGCGTTCTGTCTGCACGACAAAAGCGGAGCTGTAGAGATGACTCTTTGAAAGCCATCGGCGTATTTCTAATTCTTTTCCGACAATCAAAGTTTTTTTTGATCCGATAATTTTTAGTTTCGTGACACGCCCTGAATCGCCTCGTTCAACAGGAATCAAATCTTGTAAAATACCAAAATCGAATCCGGATTTTTTTAGGATGAGTTCCGATAGCTCCTGATTCGTATACTCAACTTTCCATCGGTAAAAATCGGTTGTCTCTTGGTCGAACGATGGAAGAATCTGTCGCAAGATATTTCCATCGGTCGTATTGCAAAATGCGGGAGGAGTAGAAAGAATCCATTGAGTTGATTCTTCTTCGGTTTTCAAGGCAGGATACGAAGTGTGCGAACACGGCACGCACGTCAAATAATCAATCGGTGTGTTTGCCCAAGCACTTTCAAATCTTTCGGACACACCTCCGCAGGACTTTGAAAAACGGGCATCGCAAATTTCATTCTTATACACTAAAAATGTACCGCGGGTATCATCAATAGCTTTTTGCGCCGCTTCTGAAATAATTTTTGAAATCCCCTGGTACCGCTGGCAATGGTCGTCGGCGCAGACATCAAAAATATCGTGATCCTCCCTATCGTACCATCGTATCACTTCATTTTTCTTTCCCACTGAACGCCGGGATGGAACACTCACCGTTGAATTTTTTTTCTTCATCTCTAGCATCGCGACGAGCCAACTGCGGGACGTGATGGCATGAGCACGGAGTAATTCTACCGGCGCCGTGGCGCTCATTTCAGATGAAATGACGCTCGCTAAATATTTTTCGACTGCAATATCGTTGATGGCAGTGATCGTTCCGTTGTGTCGAGCAATCAGCCGCAACGCTCCTTCAAATGTCTGATCTTCTTTTCGTTCCCAGTGAAAATTGATCCCGAAAACAACATCGCGAAGCGTGAATTTGCCGGTGTTTAATGGTGAGAAAATGATCTCTTTGCCGCGAAGCAGTTCAATATCTTTTCCTCCATACAGCACCACTTCGTTGGAAATTACCTTGGCAAAAAATTCTCCGGTGACAATCACATCTTCGGCAATCTTAAATTTTTCCAGCAGTGCACCCCGCACTTCCGGGACATAATCAAGAATTCCTACCGTAATATTAGGTTCTGATTTTATCATAGTTTACATTTTCTGTACGATATGCATCAGCATGTCATTTGAAATAGAAACTTCTTGAAATATTTGCCTTACCATGTTCTCATCTACATGTAAAAAATCTTTTTCTACCGGAGTAACAATCAATCCGCCGATATCCACTGCCGCGGGACTGATGACAACTTTTTCATCACCTTCTTTAAAATATACGTCGGGCCTATGTTTTGTTCTTGGGAAGACGATCATCCGCCACTGGTCATCGCCGTATGAACAAAGCACGTTCATCATCGGCTCCTCTATCACATTCATTACAGACCGCATTGCTCCAGTTAACCGCAAAAAGGAAAACTCCATATCCTGTTTCTTTTTTCCTTCAAGAACAATGACGGCACGGCCAAGTTCGCGCAGTGTAAACATCTGAACTTCTCCGAGAGAGCGTTGAAAAACCTTCCTGCTTTCCAGCGCCGCTTCGTACTCAATCGGGACTGCATTCTTTGGACTGGCTTGAAAGTGCATATGGTCCGGCGCCGAAGCACCACATTTTGGCCCGTTGTAGAAAATTGTATGAGTTGCCGAAAAATCTTTCGCCAGATCAAGAAATATGATGATATATTCTTCAGCAGACTGCGGGATATGTTCAATGTGCGAGATTGTAAAATGCCCCGGGAAAATAGGTGCAGGATTACAGAGCACAAGAAATGTTTCTTGATACAACACTCCCAGTTGTTCCGACGGTAGATTTTCAAGTGATAAGAAACATTTCCTTGCTTTAATAGAAGCGGCATCAATATTGGCACCGCTGCTGACAATTCTCTTCGGATTATACTGCAATCGTACAGAGAAGGTATCGCACTCCACAACTTTTGTACGAATGCCATCGAGTGCTTTCACGCCTTCAGAAAAAAGAGGCCACATTTTTTTTTGTTGAGCGTAGAGTGAAAGCGATAGCTGTGGGAGAGTTTCTGTTGAAGTATCGGGAAACCGTCTGAATATTTTTTGTTCAAGCATTGGTCAGAGGATGGAAAATGAATCGTCGAGAAGCGGTGCACCTGCACTCAACTATGAGATTTCTTTATAACCGATTAAATGAGAGACGGTGGTTTTCCCCATTTGAAAAGGTGCTTCTTCTACAAACGTAAACCCGATCTTTTTGTACCACTCCAGCGACGGTACATTTTGCACCATCACCCCAAGCCACACTTTATTGAACGAATATTCTTTTGCTTTT
>JAQUOA010000072.1:3714-12245 GCA_028749215.1 Bacteroidota bacterium | reverse complement strand
ATTATCTACAAGACAAATGGTTCCATCGAAAAGAAAATTCTTGATATCTATGATGATCAAGGATTCCTTCTTGAGACTGTCGGTTACTTGAATGACGCCCGTGTGTTCATGCGAAACTCTTATTTGTATGACATCAACGGCAATGTTCAAGAATTAAAAAATAACCTCAACAAATTTACTTACACTTACGACAGCCGAAATAATCTTGCATCGATCACAAAGTCTGCACGATATTTTCAAAAGACAGATACCGTGCGGTATGTAGTGTCTGATTATTTTATCTTCGAATACAATGCTGATGACAATCTCATTGGCATGTCTCATCTTAAACCTGACAGCACACTGAAAGTGCGATTTCAATATCTCCTTGATCATAACGGCGTGCTGCTTGAAGAAAAAGAATTTGACGGAGATAATAAAATGGCGTACCAGCGAATGCTCACGTACGACAAGAACGGGAACCTTATTACCGAACAAGGTTTAGACCGCGGGCGGAAGTTCAAAACTACCTACCGATACGATTCAAAAGGAAATAAAACTGAAGCGATGGTATTCGATCAAATTGACGAACCAAGCCAGTTGGTAAAATATTTGTATGCAAAATATTCGGCCGGCAAAGAGCAACCATCGCGTCTACCGGAGGATGTGTGCGTGACAGACACGGTCGATACAACCGGCATCGATGAATACTATGATTTATTAGGGTGCAGAATTATTGCTTCGGACGGTGTGTATTTAGGTATGGTCATTGCTGATACAACAAACCCGGAGTCAATTATCAATACGTGGGGACAATACGGATTCGAAAAATCGCCCACCAGCATATTCAACCCAACGGTTCAGTACGGCGGAGCAGAAGGTATCTTCAGCCCGTTTAACGATAATTGTCCAAGTCCTCCTTCAATTTATAAAGACGGAAAATTTTTTACCTACCTCTCCACCAATGACAATTTTCGCCCGCGATCGTCGCCGCAAAAACTCATTACATTTTTACGAAGATTACCGCACAAGCACAAATAAAAAAATCTCAGCTCACTACGTAGGCTGAGATTCGTCTCTGAAGAGAACCAATCGGCTTTTGTCTATAAAAATTTTTTAAAAAGATATTTTATTTCATTCAGTCCATCTTCAATAAAATATGGAACTGAATCACCGTAACTGTGCAGGATGACGATGGCATTCACATTGGCGTCTTTTTGTGATGCCTGTGCAACCCGCCTTGTGATTCCAATATTCACAATGGACACCTGTTTATAAATTTCGATAAGTTGATTAAGGTTCCAATCTGGTTCTTTCCCGTCCTTCATCACAAAATATTGACGAGTCAAATAATACGAGACTGCTCGAAAAAGTGTTTCTTTTGTTGTCGCAAACGGAAGATGAAATCTCGTCATCGGCCGCAGCTCATCCATGATAGGACAATTACTCGTCACCATACAAATGCCAATGATGGAACTTAATCCTTTTTGAACAGTGGAATCTTTTGAGTAGGTACGTTCCAATGTTTCGACAACAATAACCGCATGTTCATACGACACCACATCGCGGAATTCATCGACAAGTAACGCAAGATTTACGGCCACAGGACAATGGCTTACCTTTCCGATTAACGGACAGTTATCGCAGGGGTGGAAATCTAATTTCGTCCAATCCGGTGGTTCCGTCTTTGAAGAAGGAATAAGCTCAAGCGTGGAATCGTCGAGAGTAATTCCAAATTGTTTTTCTTGTCCATTCTCAAACGTAAATTTATAACGGAAAGAGACTGTATGTGGTTGTTGAGATGTTGTCATGAATACACTGCTTTAAATCATTGCAAGGGAAGTGTAAAAGTGAAAAGACTCCCCTTCCCCGGATCAGATTGGACCGTAATACTTCCATTGTGCGCATCTATGATATGTTTGACAATGGCCAAACTAAACGATGGAACTGATGAATCGGTGATCGGTTTTAGGAATTGTGTTTTATAAATTGTAAAGAGATTTTTAATTTCATCGGCAGACATGCCTTTGCCCGTATCTTTTACTGAGATCAATATCCCATCTACGTTTTTACCCGCGTGTTGATATGTTGTCATGGAAGCGGAAATAATAATACTCCCTCCTTCATCGGAATACTTGATGGCATTGTCTAACAGGCTGTTGAGAACCGTATCTATTCTGTCAAAGTCACACGATATTTGAGGTAATTTTTTTTCTATCTGTTTCTGAAAAGTGATTTTTTTAGATTTTACCATAATCTCATATCGGAGACAAATGGTATTGATAAACATTTCGATATCAAGCGGATGACGATCTAAGACAATTTTCCCTTCTTCAAAAAGAGAAAGATCAATCAAATTTTTAATGCGCTTCACTAAACGTTCCGAAAGATCGCTGACGTAACTAAGCAGCACATTCTGATCTTTGGTCAATTTCCCTGCGGCGCCGTCCCGAACTTGTTCAATTGTCGAGCCTACTGTTTTCAACGGATTCAGCATATCATGTAAAAACGTTGACATGAATTTCAAGCGCAAATCATGTAATGCTTGTTCTGATGACCGAGCCCGCAAAATAGACCGGACCCGGGTAATAAGTTCTGTGACCTCAATTGGTTTGACGAGATAATCTTTTGCACCTTTTTTTAGGCACTCAATGGCGGTGGTAAAATCAGCAAAACCGGTCAACATCACTACTTCAACATTTGGATACATTTCTGTAATATGCCCAAGAGCTTCGATGCCGTCCATCTTCGGCATGTTGATGTCCAATAAGACAAGGTCGACTTTCGATTTTTTTAACTGCTCCAATGCAACATCACCGTCTTCTGCAAGAATAATATTGAAACCTTGTGCGGCAAGACGTAACCTGAGTGTTAACCGAAGTGACTCTTCATCATCAACAATGAGAATAGTATCGTTCATAGTATTTCCTGTGACGTTTGTAAGAGATAAGAATTATTATTTGGCTATGGGTAAAGTAAAAGAAAAAATTGTTCGTTGACCGACTTCACTTTCTACAGTAATTTTGCCGCCATGCGCTTCAACCAATAATTTGCATACTGCGAGACCAAGCCCCGTTCCCTGCTGCCGAATTTTTTTCGCACTCGATGCTTGTTTGTATCGATCAAAAATTAAGGGAAGTTCTTCCTTTGAAATCCCAACTCCATTGTCGATGACACTGACAACTACATATTCAGGAGTAAAATGATCGTCATGAACCGAAGCCGTTTCGAGAGTTACGGTAATTTTAATTGTGCCGCCGTTGTTGACAAATTTTAACGCATTCCCGAGCAAATTCGTCAGTACCTGTCCAATTTTATTGATATCAATATGGACTTTGGGAAGATCAGAAGGAACTTCTGTTTCAAAGTTCACTTCTTTCTTCTTGAATTGAATTCGAAAATCACGGCTGATCATTTCGATAATCAGGCTGAAATCAATGTCCTGTTTATCCAGATTGATATTGCCCGATTCAAGTTTTGACAAATCTAAAATATCGTTAATCAATGCCAGCATGCGAGCAGCAGAATCGTTCACAGTATCGAACAAAGAAAGCTGGTCTGGATTTAACAAAGTGCTCTGTTGAAATATTTCTTTAAAATATTCTATAACACTTTTAATTCCCGACAATGGACTTCGGAGATCATGAACCAACATTGCCATAAAATCTGCTTTTGTGCGGTCGAGTTCTTTCTCAAGTTTCCGCACTTTTAAAAGCATCCGAGTCCGCACCAAAAGCTCTTCTGTGTCAATCGGTTTTGTAAGAAATTCTTCGGCACCTAATTCCAATCCTTTTTCAATACTTTTGGGGTCCTTGCGCTGTGCCGTTAAGAAAATGACCGGAATATTCGAAGTGGTAGGTTCCTTACGAAGACGTTCGAGTGTTTCATATCCGTCCATTTCCGGCATCTGGACATCGAGTAAAATAATATCAGGCCTTTCTCTTCGGGCAATTTGCAGACACTCCTTACCGCTTGAAGCGCGCAGCATCGTAAATGGTTTTCGTTTCAGTGCAAATTCTAAAAGATCAAGATTGTCTGCTGTGTCGTCGACGACGAGAATTTTAGGATTTTTGTCTTCCATACTTCCTGTTGTATTATTTTTTTTTAAGAATACGTTTCACGACACTGGTAAGGGTTTCCGGCGTAAAGTCGCTTTTCTTCACGTACTCTGTAATATATTTATTGAGCATTGTCCACTCGTCTTCGGAAAGCTCTTTCCCTGATAAAATAACTACCGGAATAGAACTCCATGCTTCATTGTTCTGCAAACGTTGAACAAGCTCAAAGCCGTCCATTTCAGGCATATTCAAATCACAAAATATAACGGCCGGCCTTGATGAGGAAAGGATATTCAACGCTTCTTTCCCGCTGTTAGCAATTTTTGCATCAACGTCGCCTGCTTTTAAAATCTTTTGCATCGCTAAGGTAAAATCTTCGTCATCGTCAACCAAAAGAACATACTGTTCTTTCGCATGATATTCCCGTTTAATCAACGACAAAAGCTTCATTGAATCTGTCGGTTTTGTAATCACATCTACAGCGCCAAGGGAAAGGGCAAGCGGTCTGTTTTCAATAATGGAATGAATGACGACTGGAATGCTTTTGGTTTTCGGATTTTGCTTTAGCTCTCGCAACACCTGCCATCCGTCTTTATGCGGCATCATAATATCAAGCGTGATAATTGCCGGCAAAAGTTTTTCGGCTTTGGCAATACCTTCGTCCCCAGAATTTGCTTCGACAACTGAAAATCCTTCTGGCACGAGGTAACTTTTAAGAATTTCAATCACCTCCGGATCATCATCGATGCAGAGCACTTGAATCTTATTTGAAGGTATTTCATCTACGACAACGGACGGCTTGGGAGTTTGAACCAAAGGTGGCGTTGCAAGAACCGGCGCAATAATTTTTTCTTGTGCAGGAGGAACTTGTTTTTCTTCTTTGCGAACAACATGAACTGTTTGATCTTCTTTGATTTCAACATACGTCGAAGGGACAGTTAAGATAAATGTTGACCCTTTTCCAAACTCACTCTCAACGGTCAAATCACCGCCTAATAACCGAGCCAATCGTCGAGAAATGGGAAGTCCCAAACCGGTACCTTTGTACTTACGAGTATTGCTGTTATCAATCTGTTGGAACTCTTCAAAAACTTTTTCATAATTTTTTTGTTCAATCCCAATGCCGGAATCTTTCACGGCAAACACAAGCATATCATTCCGCTGAGTAACGGAAACGGTTATTTCGCCCTGCTCAGTAAACTTTACGGCGTTGCTTAATAGGTTTACCAATATTTGTTTTATTTTTAGAACATCCGTTTGAAGCAGAGGTAAATTCGGTGAGATCGTTTGCACAACGGAGACCTCTTTTGCTTTTGCTAGCGACTCAATTGTCATGACCGAACTTGAAACCACATTTTCAACATCATCCGCTTCAATATTAATAGACATTCTTCCCGATTCAAGTTTTGAGAAATCAAGAATATCGTTGATCAATTGTAGCAAATGTCTCCCATTCTTCAAAACTTTTTCCAATGCTTTGCGTTGATCTTGCGTCAACGGATCGCTGTTCGGTCCAAGCAAAACGGAGCTAAAGCCAATGATAGAATTCAAGGGAGTCCGAAGCTCATGCGACATGCTGGCAAGGAATTCCGATTTTACACGGTAGGCCTTTTCAAGTTCACTATTTTTTGTATTTAATTCTGTATTCTTCACCGACACTTCCCGCGACAATTTTTGTGTCTCGTCATAATTCATGGCGTTGGCAATCGCAATGCCTAACTGAGGAAGAGAATTATCGATGATTTCTTTATCCAATTCGGAAAACCGTGAAAGCGACCCAAGAATCAACACCCCGAGAATTTTATCTTGAATAAAAATTGGCGAGGCAATGACATGCTGCGGCATGATTTCGATGAGCCCTGTATCCATGACAAAACCTGCCGACGTCGTAATATTTGAGAGCTCAATTGATTTCCGTTCACCGGCACACTGGCCGGGCAATCCTTCACCGATGGCAAAACTATTCACTGCTGATTTTGATTTTAATCCGTGTCCCGCAACAAGTTCAACACTATTTTCGATATCATTCAAAAGATATAAAGCGCCGACTGCAGCATTGGAATGAAAACACAACAAATCCAAACTTTTTGTTTCAATGTCTGAAATACTTTCCTGTGAATTCAAAATGGTTACTAATTCGGAGTACGCTTTGAGCCGTGTATAATTGTTTCCCAGCATCGCCGACATTTTATTGAAATCAGATGCCAATTCACCCAGCTCATCTTTTCGATTCAACGCCAACGGTGTAAAGTTTCCATCCATAATCCCTTGCGTTCCAACTTTTAACAATTGAATAGGACGGGTAATGGAACGAGTAAGAACTAACCCTAAAGCAACCGCAAAAAAGGCCAGCAGTAAATTCACAACAATGATGTACGTTTTTAATTCTTCAGAAAGCTTTTTCGCATGAAGTAGTCCCTCCGGCTGTGTCGTTACCATGTCGGTAATGAGGTAATGCAGTTTCTCACGTGCGTCGGTGAGATGGTGGTTTTGTGCGTCGTTAAATGCCAAAGAATCAAGTCTCTGCGAGATATCTTGTCCTGTCGCGTAATCATTGCGCAGCAGCATCTTCTTTTCACCCACATCGGCTATCCACGCATAATACGCATTGCGAATTTTTTCAAGAGATCGAATAACCGTCGTGTCACGAACATCTCGCTGCAATTCTGCAGTGATTCCATCAAAATCTTTCCATGCATTGTCGTAAATAGCACGAACTGAATCCTTACCGGTATGAAGGTACTCATCGGTAACGGCAGGCATTTCAGAAATATATTTATTCAATTGTTCCAGAATAATCAACTGGCGGGAATCCGTCGAGGCAACGGTAAAATGTCCTTCAATTTGTGAAAGGATATTGAGCGTTACGAGCGTTACGGCCGTTAACACGACAAGTAACAATGAAAAATTCCCAAGGACCTTCCAAAACAATCTGGCTTTCATAAACACACATCCTAATAAAAAAATGAGTCGGCAAATTATGCTTTATGCACAATATTCCAGTCTACTGTTCACGGTAGATATTTTTGTACAACAATTAAGAGTTCTTCTGGATCCATCGGCTTGGAATAATGCTCTACACACCCAATCTTTAATGTTCGTTCTTTGTCTTCAGGTTTCGCTTGTGCCGTGAAGGCGATAACAGGAATCCCCTTTGTGGCAGGATTGGCTTTGATTGCTTGCGTTGCCTGATAGCCATCCATCACCGGCATTTGCATATCCATCAAAATCAGGTCCGGAATTTCTTTGATGGCAATTTCCACCGCCTGTTTACCGTCTTCGGCAAGCAATAATTCCACATCAAGACCGCTTCGTTTCATGACAAATTCCACCAGATCACGGTTGTCTTCATCGTCTTCCGCAAGAAGAATGCGTTTTGCCATTGTCTCTCCTGTCAATAAAATGTAAAAAACATTTGTATCATCCTAGTGATGATACATATCCTCTAAACCACGTCAATTTTTGATTCATGAGCGACGTCAGCTCATCAATGTTCAAAGGTTTTTTGACAAATCCTTCGTTGGGACGCAGTTCTGCCGTCTGCAGCAAAGCAAAATCTTCGTCGCCGGTTAAAAGAATGAAGGGAATGAAATTGAATTTCGAATTGCTTCTCAAGATATGGAGAAATCTGATTCCCGACAAATTTCCCGATCCAAAATGAGATTCGCAAATTATAATATTGGGATTTATTTTTTCAATTTTTTCCAACGCATCTTCAGGCGACTGAGACGTCACCACTGCATATCCCATTGCCTTTAACCGCGGTGTAATATCCGTTTTTGTTTTCTCGTCGGAAGAAATTTGGAAAATTGTTCCATTGAATTGATTAGACACAAGGTCGAGTAAAAATTTTGATTCATACTCTAAATATTCTTCAATCGCAATATGGTACACTTTTCGCAGCCACTCAAGCGTAGACGATGAACTCCGTAATAATTGCCGCTTCGCGAGCACTTCCTTTACCGCGCGGCCGTACATTTCAATTTTTACCTCGCGGAGAATAGTCCGTTCAACATTTTCTGGAATGGCAAGGGAACGGGCAAGGGTTCGCATTTCATTTTGCATTGCCTCAGCCGGCGCCCCGTTCACCCACATTTTTTCCAGCGCCCCTCGAAATTGTGCAATTGATTGTTGCACCTGATTTTGTTTAATCTCTTCACGTGCCTTTTTCTCCACCTCTAATGCTTGAGAAAGTAATTCAATTTGACGCCGCATTTCACCAAGCTGTGTTTCGGTGTAGCTCCGCTCTGTTTGCTCGTTTCGAATGCTCGGAGTTGACGGACTACTTAGTGGTGCAGCGGAAACGTCTTGCTCAGTGATGACATTTTCTATGATGATGGTTTTAGCAGGAAAAATTGGTTCTTGCACCGGAGTTATTACAGGCGGCTTTTCCACAATGGATGGGGTTACGTTTTGAGGTTGAGCGACCGGTACAGGTTGTACTTCTGTCACTTGAGAAGAGACACTCGTTTTTTTTGCTTGGACAACCGGCGG
>JAQUOA010000072.1:0-3614 GCA_028749215.1 Bacteroidota bacterium | reverse complement strand
CCGGAGTTATTACAGGCGGCTTTTCCACAATGGATGGGGTTACGTTTTGAGGTTGAGCGACCGGTACAGGTTGTACTTCTGTCACTTGAGAAGAGACACTCGTTTTTTTTGCTTGGACAACCGGCGGGGGCGGAATCACCGGTTGTGGCGGTGGCACTGCTTTAGGCGATGTCACCGGTTGCGACGGCGGCACTGGTTGTGGCGGTGCCACTGCTTTAGGCAGAGTCACCGGTTGCGACGGCGGCACTGGTTGTGGCGTTGGTACAGATTTCACCACTCTTTCCGTGATAGACGATGAAGCTTTTGTTGGTGCGATCTGTGATTGATCGATCGCGGAACGTTGAGGCTCAATTGGTTTGGGGATAGAAACATGGGCAATTGGTTTAGAAACAGAACCTGTCTCCACTTTTTTTTCTTTTTCGAAATGTGTAATCCGATCTATAAATGCTGTGATATACACATTAGAAGGATCAAGAGTTTTGGCTCTCTCAATTTCTTTTCGCGCCTCTGTAAAATGAGATTCTTTAATGAACTTATCCGCCGCCACAAGACATTGACGAGCGGCAGATTTATTTAGATTTTCTTGAGGCGTGGTTGGAGGCATAATCAGCAACTACTGCTGGTAGCTGGTTTGTAAGTAACTTTAATAATTAGTACGGGATTGAACAATTCTTATGAAAATTTTACAAATCTGTGGATTTTCAGCGTCAAAAAGATCAGCTAATAATGCAATTTCCCCTTTGTTTTTGGCAATTCATTTTTAGGTCAAAGGAATATATTGATAATTTCTTCATGCAACAACAGCATCCTTTGTTAGAGTACACTAATTACCATAATTTAATACTGCACTTCACTTTTACCGTAAAAACTCAATCTTTAGCGGATACAGACCGGGTCGTCAGAGTTACCTGCGACTTTCTTGCGGTGTGGATAAAGCATGCGGAGGGCGATCTAGAAAATCTTTAGAAATAAAAATAACAAGCGGCGGACTATTTACCCCTAATAGAATAAACGATGATCATCATTAACGGCGATTTCTTTTCCTCACCCATTCCAAAATGGCATCAACAGAAAACAATCCGGCACCAAAACTAAATACAATGGTCGTTGCAAGTAAATGCAAGAAAGGGGTCGCAGAAACAAACTTTTCCGGATTAGAAAATACGCTCATTAACGCTTCATGGTCGTCGGTGGCATAAGCGACACTCAGAATGGCAATAAGCGGAAGAGTAAAATAGCGTGCGCCAAAGCCCGCAATCAACAATATGCCGCCGATCATTTCAATATTGCCGACAATAATAGCATTGACTGCAGGAAATGGAATGTTGAGAGATGTAAAAAATTCTCTTGTCCGATCGAGATTGTTTAGTTTCCCCATCCCAGATTGAAAAAAGTCGTATCCCCAATATGCGCGCAGCAGTAATAACAAAACATCCTGCAGTTTAGATACCATCGCAACATATTTGGTGTGTAAAAATTCAAATTGTGAGATAATTGATGTTGTCATCATATTAATATTTTATCGATTGAAAAATACCGTCGGTCACCCAGCTGTTAAACCAGGAGAATATTTTATCCTGCAGCTCTTCTTTTGAATCCGAAAATTCTTCCAACAACAGAGCGATTCCCTCCCCCAGTGTCGTGCCATCACTCAACGATTTTAGTAAGGTGTATTCTTCGCGGGCAAGATTCTTGTGCCACGTTGTATAATTGTTCCGGTACACCATAACATAGCTTTTCTTTCTTGACGGCGAGCTTGAAATTTCTTTCTTCTCGAGAACTGCATCAAGGTATTCTCCCGCCGCATAATCAAATTCAAATAATTTAAAAGCAGCAATGGGAATAATCTTTACCTCTTCCCACTTCTCTACGGGAACTCGTGCAACATCATCGTCAGTCAACACCGGCGATTCATCTTCATCCATGTTGGTTGTGATGGCAAGTTCAAGCGTTGCAAGTTCGAACAAAAATTCTTTTTCAGCGATGTTTGACTCTTGAATAAATCTTGGAAAATTCTTTCCAAGATAATTTAAAGTATAACTGTGTGACGGAAATTTTTGCACATACTCTTCAATAATCAATTTATCGAAGGTTTCTTCACCAAGAAAATGCAGTACTCCCGGAAAGTCAATCTCCATGGCATCCACCATGCGCAGGTAAAACATATTTCGATAGATGGCAATGCGTTCCATCGGCTGAAGCGTTTGTGACGGAAGTACATTGTCGAGCGCCGTTTGATACGGTACAGAGCTCTCCACAGATGTTGCGTGCCATGCTTCCTGATCATTACCCGGATGTTCAATGACACCCTGCATCCATTCTTGAAATTTATCTAACGGAATGTTGTTCATTTGCCCTCCGGCATTTCTACTTTTGTAAGATGCATGGTAGGAGCGATCTGCGGTTTTTTCAAAAGGTTCGAAAAATCATTAGGCTCCGTTCGATGCTTCTTCGCTTTTAATGCTTCTTGGTGGACGACATCAAATTCAGGAATATCTTCATCCCACTCCAAAAGAGTTGCTCTTCCGCCAGTGCGCTGATACGCATACCGATAAAGTTCCCACACTGCTTCAATGACGTGATCGCTGTGAGTATCAAGAATGTGTGTTCCCTTATTTGTATGGCCGGCAAGATGGTATTGGCAAATTTGTTCAGGGGGAATAGCATCAATAAAGATTTTAGGATCAAAGTCATGATTGTACGCGCTGACGTAAATGTTATTCACATCCATCAACATTCCGCAACCTGTATCTTCCATGAGCCGAGCATGAAATTCCCATTCACTCATGGTCGATCCTTTAAATGCCACGTAGGTTGATGCATTTTCAAGTGCAAAGGGGCGTTCAAGAAAATCCATCACCTGTTTTACTTTGGAAGTAATATGCTTGAGAGATTCTTCGTTGAACATAATCGGCAAAAGATCATGAACGTTGTGAGCATTCACACCTGTCCAACAAAGATGGTCCGTGATGTACGGCGCCTTCACCCGCTCAGCGAGTTTTTTCAATAATTTCAGATACTCCCAATTCACCGGATCATGACTGCCGATGGAAAGCGAGACTCCATGAAGAACCACCGGATATCGTTCTGCCACTTTATCGAGCACATAACGAACTCTTCCGCCGGATTCAAGATATGTTTCTGAAATGATCTCGAACCAATCGACCGCCGGATTTTGCTCTAAGATATAATCATAGTGCACACTGCGCAGGCCGACACCAAAACCAAGATCGGGTATATTCCATTTATTCGGAGACATCGTTCCCTCCATTTTTAATTAACATGAGTGCTGCGCGGTCAATCGCAAGATGCCGCACAGCAAAACAACACAGCTTACTGTTTCGGCTGTTCTTCCGTCTTCTTTTCTTCTTTCATTTCTTTTTTATCTTTTCCCTTGCAGCCGTCTTTTCCTTTGCAGCTGTCTTTGTGTGCTTTGGCATCTTTTCCTTTGCAGCCATCTTTACCTTTGCAACCGTCTTTTGTTTTGGTGCTGTCTTTGCCTTTACAACCATCTTTGCCTTTACAGCCATCTTTCCCCTTGCAGCTATTTTTGTCTCCCTTCATTTCGGTTTTTGCTGCATCTTTCTTTTCGGTCGCCGGTTTATCTTGTGCTC
>JAQUOA010000071.1:2885-12285 GCA_028749215.1 Bacteroidota bacterium | reverse complement strand
AGCAAGCAGAAGAAGCGCACCAGCTTATTCGCAAAGTCATCTCGCAAATATATTCGTGGGCGATGGCAGAAAAAGTCGTTATCCAGTACGGCGGCAGTGTGAAACCCGATAATGCCAAAGAACTTCTTTCTCAGCCAAATATTGACGGCGCACTTGTCGGCGGTGCGTGCTTGAAGGCTGATTCGTTTGCGGCGATAATTTCTGCGGCATAATTTTTCTGTGAGATATTTATTACAAGAGCCTTGAACTATTGTCAAGGCTCTTTGATAATCCTGCCATTGTTTTTGCCTCCATTTTTCTCTTGGTTTCAGCTCATTCGTGTATTATATTACTGTTGTTTTTCGCTAGAAAAAGCCGCAAAACGCGCTAAAAACAACAAATTTTCACAATATTGAGCAACTCTTTGGAAAAATCGCTCTTTCGTTTATCGCTTTACATTACGGTCTTAGCTCTTTTTCCTATCCTCTTATTTTCTCAACAGTTATTCTACGAAAACGGCTCTCCGTCCCATCCTAATGTTTTAGGGTTCGGATCATCAACCCGGTCTATTATAGAACTTGCCGGAGATTGGGATTATTCTCTGGACGGAGGAACGACGTGGAGGAAAATAAAAGTTCCATCAGCTGCGAGCTATGAAGGGAAAATTATTTACCGGAGAAAATTTCTGGTTGATTCGAACACTGTTGGAAATAGCGGATTTACTTTCGTCGCTTATGGCATCAATTACCAAGCCGATGTTTTTATCAATGAGACGTTCATCGGCAAGCATGAAGGTGGTTACACATCGTTCACACTTTCCATCCCAGAAAATCTTATTCAGGTAGGTGCTGAAAATATCATTCGTGTTGTCGTTGATAATTCGCTGAATTATAAAACGACATTCCCGACTCATCCGCAAGTGAGCGGATGGAAAAATTATAATGGTATTGTGCGGGATATTTTTATTGTTGCAGCACCGAAAGCATTCATCAATAATGTCAACGTCACCATTGAAAGTATCGAACCTAAAGCGGTAACGCTTCATGTAGAGTCCATCATTTCCGCAAAAGACCTTCAAACAAGCACGCTGGCAGGAAAACAATTTCAACTTTCTGCGCAAGCTGCCGATGCGGCAACAGGAACGGCGATTGGGAAACCGGTCATAACGTCAATCATCGTTCAGCAAAATCAAGATGTTACCGTTGATCTTTCTCTTGTTATTCCAAATGCAAAGTTGTGGTCGCCAGAATCACCCGAATTATATTCAGTCACCGTGCAGCTGCAAACGATTGACGGAAAACAAATTTCACTTCTTGATGAGACCAGTGCAACGACCGGTATTCGCACAATTACAAAAGATAAAAGCAATCTACTCTTCAATGCCGCTCCGATTACGCTTCGAGGCGTCGTGTGGATAGAAGATTCTGAAAATCACGGAAGTTCTTTGACATATGAAGAGATGGAACGTGATGTTGCCCTGATTAAAAATCTTGGTGCCAACGCCGTAAGGATAGGTTTCCATCCGCCGCATCCGTTTTTTCTGCAATTGTGCGACCGCTATGGACTTTTAGTGCTCGAAGAAATTCCTAATTACGAAATCCCCGCTCAAATTTTAGAAAATGAAAATTATCGATCAGTGGTCGAGGCGTACCTGAAAGAGATGATTGGTCGAGATGCACATCATCCATCAATCATTGCATGGGGATTTGGAGACGGGTTTGGAGTTAAAGGAGATGCGGACAACAGTATCATTGCCCAATTGCAGCGAACAGCAAAGTCACTTGACGATCGTTTGACATATTTTATTTCCCATAGCGAGACGAATGGTATTTCAAAGATCGTTGACATCGCTGCGATTGAATATAACAATAGCGATGCTCGAGTGCTGAAGGATCAATTAATCTCGTGGAAAGAAAATCATCGCAATCAACCTATTCTTGTGGGCGGATATCACCGCGCTGCTGAAAAAGGAAATCGGAATGGTTACAGCGATCCGATGTCTCAAGAAGCACAGGCAAGAGGATTGCTTCAGCAGTACGCCACCATAAGAGATTTAGACCTTTCCGGCAGTTTTATTTATTCATTTAATGACTTTCGCAGCGATCGCCCCGTTATGTCTGTGAAACTGCAAACACCGGATGTTCATGCAAACGGCATTGTTGAACTTGACAGAGAAAAGAAAGTTGCATACGGAATTATTCGTGCTGCGTACTTGAATGAAAAAATTTCAGCATTACCTATCGGTACATTTGTTGTGCCTTCACCGTATGCCTATGTTGTTATAGGCTTAGTGCTGTTGATGGTTGCTGCGTGGCTCATCAACGGCAATCGCCGTTACAGGGAAAGCACACGACGTGCTATTTTCAATTCGTATAATTTTTTTGCTGATATCAGGGATCAGTTTACGCTGCCGCTGTTTCATACGGTTATCACTTCGCTGATTATTGCAACAACATTTTCGGTGGTGTTGTCAAGCATCTTATTCCATTTCCGCACAAGTATGGTTTTGGATTACATATTTTCGTACGTTTTTCCAGACAACTTTAAACTTGTCATCATTCAAATGGCGTGGAATCCCTTGTTGAGCGTTGGATATCTTACCGTTGCAACCATGGTGTGGTTTCTCGTCCTGACATTTTTAATCCAATTCTTTTCATTAGTAGCACGGATTAAAATTCGTCTTTTTCATTCTTATTCAATCGCAGTCTGGACGGCACTTCCGTGGGCATTCTTTATTCCTGTTGCCATGATTTTGTACCGCTTAATTGAAAGCGATCCGTATGTTCCTTGGATTCTTAGTTTAGTAGCAGTTATGTGTGTGTGGATCTATATCCGCACACTCAAGGGGATTTCCGTTATCTACCACGTTTACACACCAAAAATGTATCTCATCGGCGCAGTGCTCGTGCTGTTTGCCGCCGGTGGATTGTTTGCCTATGGGGATTATGCATTATCACTCACAGCCTATACTGACTTTTTCTTTTCAACGATTGTTCCGTTTGTTCATTGATCAGCACAACAAAAAATGTATCTCTCTAAATTAGAAGTTGTTGGCTTTAAATCATTTGCAAACAAAGTCAATCTTTCGTTCGACTCTGGTATTACCGCCATTGTTGGACCGAATGGTTGCGGCAAAACGAATGTTGTCGATGCAATTCGATGGGCGCTTGGCGAACAAAAGCCGAGCCGCTTGCGCAGTGACAAAATGGAAGATGTTATTTTCAACGGAACAAAAAACCGCAAACCCGTTGGCATGGCCGATGTTTCGCTCACCATTGAAAACACCAAAGGTATTCTCCCTTCGGAATATAAAGAAGTTGTTATCACTCGCCGGGTGTATCGCTCAGGTGAAAGCGAATATTATTTAAATAAAACGCTCTGCCGCCTGAAAGATATTAAAGATCTTTTCATGGATACCGGTATGGGGTCGGACGCCTATTCGGTCATCGAATTGAAGATGATCGAAACAATCTTGAGCGATAAAGCAGATGAACGCAGGAAATTATTCGAAGAAGCTGCCGGTGTGACAAAGTATAAAGTGCGACGGAAAGAAACATTCACCAAGCTGGGCAATGTGCAGCAAGACCTGACCCGAGTGAACGATATTGTGAAGGAAGTGCATAAAGCTGTGAACTCGCTTGAACGCCAGGCCAATAAGGCAGAACAGTTCAATCAGTTTTCGCAGGAGCTGCGGACAAAAGAAATCCTTCTGCTCGAACATGAATATGCTGAGATTATTCTTTCCATTGAGCCGTTGAAAACCAAGCTTGTATCCGCCGTTGATGAGAAGAAGAAAATCAACGATGAATTAGCATCCGAAGAAACTCTGCTGGACGATCTTCGCAATGAACTAACCTTGCTCGAAGAAAAACTGAATACGGTACAAATTGAACTCAATGACCATCAGCAAAAAATAAATTTATCCCAACAGGCACGCGTCAAAGCGAATGAGCGGACGCACTCGTTGGGCGAAGCGATTGATCGGTACGAGAAAGAAAAAGTTGAGCTGCAAGACCAGCTTAGAGAACTTGAGACGCGTACCGGCGAACTGAAGCATGTGGTTGAACAGACGCACGAGCAAGTGAAAGAAGCAAAGGCTGCCTATACCAAGAAGAAGGAAGAACTGGATACATTTACCATTCAGCTTGATGAAAAGAAAAGCGAAGTGAAGGCAAAGCAGGAAGAAGTGATCGCTTTGCTGCACCAAATTTCATCGAAGCGCAACGAGTACGAACGCGCCAAAGCACGATTAGAGAATATCAATGGACGGTTGGAGTATTCAGGGGAAGAGACAGCTTCGTACAAAGAAGATATTAAAAAAAATGCGGCGCTTGTGGCAGAGTTGACATCGCAGGATAAAGAATTACGACGGCATCATGCCGAAGCGGAAATTCGTGCACTCGATGCTGAGAAAGTAAAAGTTCAACTGCAAAAAGAAATTGAGACGATGCGTAATGATGAATTTGAAGTGCGATCGAACATTGAACGCCGCAGCTCAAGAAGAGATTTCCTTAAAGGACTCGTAGAAAGCCACGAAGGATTTTCGGAAGGTGCAAAATATTTGCTGGCAGATAATGAATGGAAACATGTGGTGTTGAACAGCGTTGCTGATTCGATGACGACTGAGGGGCAGTATCGAATTGCTGTAGAATCTGCGTTAGGCGAGTTTGCAAATTACATGGTCGTCAAGTCGATTGATGATGCCCACCGTGCAGTTGAAGTGCTTCGTAGCAGCAACCACGGCCGTGCGACATTCATTTGCCTTGATGCCATTCCGCAAATTTCCGATGAGCAGATTAACGGGAAAGAACGCGTTACACGAATTGGCAGTGTGGTGAAGTGCAGCGATCAGTATCGTCCGTTGTGTGATTTTCTTTTTTCGAATACGGTTATTGTGGACGATGTTTATGCCGCTAAAAACCTGGTAAAAAAATATTCTTTTCTTCGATGTGTGACATTGGATGGAGAACTTGTCACCGGGTCCGGAGTGCTTCGGGGCGGCAGTGTTCGAGCAGAAGACGGCGGGGTGATAGGCAAAAAGCAGCAGATTGAAGAACTACATCTGGACATTACAAATCTTGAACGGAAGAGTGAAACACTTCGCACGTCGATTACGGAAAAAGAAAAAATGTTTTCCGGTACGGATGTGAAATCGCTCTTTGACGATGCGAAGAAGCTTGAACAGCAGATGACCACCATTGAAATGCGTATTGCTCAGGTGGCGTATGAAATGAAGCGAATGGAAGAAAATGTACAGCGCAATGAATCGGATAGCATTCGGCTGCATGAAGAAGCTGAAGCACTGAATCAGGAACTTAAAAATCTCCAGCCGTCAATTGAAGAATTTGAAAAAGCAAAATCAACGGCAGAGCAGCACTCCGGCGCCTTGGCGAGCGAGCTTGAAACGATGGAAGTGATGTGGAATGAATTTTCAAAACTTGCTTCCGATGCCCAGCTTGAAATGCTGCGGTTTGAGAATGAAGAAAAGAAATCGGCGCGTGAACTTGAATACACCAATGCTACCATCGGCAATATCAAGAACACGTACGCTCAGCGGAACACTGATATTGACGGTGCCAAAAAAGAGATTGAACGGTTAAAAGAGGAACTCCTTTCAAATGCAACCGAGCTGAATGTGTTTGAAGAGGAGTTGAAAGAAATTGTGGAGCGGAAGAAAGTCGCTCAACATGAGTTCAACACCAAGCGAAACCACACTCACGACATTGAACTTAAATTAAAAGATGCACGCCGTCTCCACGATTCGTCAATGTCTCTTTCGCACGAACTGGAAATGAAAATTTCTGAAATGACGATGAAGGCTCAAAATCTTGTCTCTCGCGCAAAAGAAGAATTTGATTATCCTTTAGAGTTGAAAGAGTTTCCTGTGGAAGAAGTGTTTAGTATTTCGGAAGCACACGATGAAGTAAGAACAATTAAAGATAAAATCCGTTCACTAGGCGCTGTTAATTTTGCAGCATTTGATGAATACAAAACTGAAAAAGAGCGTCTTGAATTTATTTCAACCCAGCGCGACGATCTTATTGAATCTGAAAAGACGCTGATTCAAACGATCGAAGAAATTAACAACACCGCGCAGCGTGAGTTTTTATCCACTTTTGAAAAGATCCGCGAGAATTTTATTACGACATTCAAAGGTTTGTTCGATGAAGGCGATGAATGTGACCTTCAACTGGAAAAGGATGTTGATCCTTTGGAAGCGCGTATTGAAATCACTGCCAAGCCGCGAGGCAAAAGGCCCACGTCAATTGACCTGCTTTCCGGCGGTGAAAAAACTCTCACGGCCATTGCACTGCTCTTTGCCATTTATTTAGTGAAGCCGTCTCCGTTTTGTATTCTCGATGAAGTCGATGCCCCTCTGGATGATTCAAACATTGATCGCTTTGCACGCATCTTAAGAAAGTTCAGCGACAATACGCAGTTCATTGTGGTCACACATAATAAACGCACTATGGAATCTGCCAATGCAATGTACGGAGTGACGATGGAAGAGCAAGGTGTATCAAAATTAGTTTCGGTTCGTTTCAACGAAAATAAAGTTCGGACAAATTGAACCAGCATGGCGATCTGACGATGCACAATAAACTTTCCTATATGGTGTTCACGGATTTTGACGGAACAATTTCTGTACACGACGTCGGCGACGCCATGTTTACAAAGTTCGGCGACGGTAAAATATGTGAAAAGAGTTTTGAAGAGTATCGTCACGGGAAAATCAGCGCACGTGAATGTTGGCGGCAAGGGTGCGCATCAGTACCCTCATTATCCCGAAATGAATTGACGGCATTTGCCGGTTCACAAAAGATTGACAGCGGATTTAAACCATTTGTTGAATTTTGTGAAGTTCATCGTATTCCCGTATCCGTTGTGAGTGATGGATTTGATGCGTACATCGATCCCATCCTTGCAGGATCTGGATTAAGTCATTTGTCGAGATTTTGTAATGAATTGAAGTTTAATAACAACGGAACTATCGAGCCGATTTTCCCGCACACCGATGCAGAGTGTATTCAGTGTGCAAATTGCAAACGTAATCATGTGGTGACCAAAGCAGGGGATGAACATGCGATTGTCTATATCGGTGACGGATATTCTGACCGATGCCCCGCACAATTTGCCGATGTTGTGTTCGCGAAAGGTTCACTGGTAAGTTTTTGTGAAATGCATAACATTACTTTTTTCCTTTTCAATTCTTTTGCCGATGTGCTTGGGAAATTCCGTGCGTTGGTTGAAAAAGGAAATCCGAAGAAACGCCGAACGGCAGAGCTTGCTCGCAAAGAAATTTTTATCATGGAGTAATTGTGGATATTCGATCGAAAATTTTTGAATTGCGAAGTTACACTCCCATTCCATTTATCCTTGTGATGGTATGGTTTGCTCACCCGACGCCGACGACATTAGTTGTTGGATTTATTTTGGGAGTGGTTGGCGAAGTGATTCGATTTTGGGGAGTTTCGATCGCCGGAAGTGAAACGCGAACGACAGGAACAGTGGGGGCGACACATTTGGTAACTGAGGGACCATTTGGCTATGTTCGAAATCCGTTGTATGTAGGAAACATTTTACTCTATGCCGGCTGCGGAATAATGTCCAATGCTCTTATGCCGTGGCTTCAGCTTGCGGCATTGGTCTATTTTGTTTTTCAGTACCAGATGATAGTTTCAAGAGAAGAAGAACATTTGAAAGTTGCCTTTGGTGATGAGTACACGCGGTATTGCGACAATGTTCCGCGTTTTGTTCCAAGAATAACGCGGTATGTCGGCGAGCATTCGTTTCATCGTGAAGCAGATTTTTCACGCGGATTTAAATCTGAAACAAGAACTCTTCAGGCATTTTCCATAATCGTTCTGTTGATTCTTGTGCGATATTTTGCAGGCTAATATGATTCAACGTGTAATGATTATTGCCGGTGAAGCATCGGGCGATGTGCACGGCGCCGGCGTTGTACGTGAATTAAAGCTTCGTCAGCCGAACATTGAAATTTTCGGCATTGGCGGAGACAAGATGCAGCGTGAAGGAATGCAATTGATATATCATGTGCGGGAGATGTCGTTCATGGGTTTTGTGGAAGTCGTAAAACATCTTCCGCTTATTCGTTCAGTAGAAAAAACTCTTGAGCAATTACTACGATTTAAAAAGCCCGACGTTGTCGTATTGATCGATTATCCCGGATTCAATTTGAGATTTGCTCGAACCGTGAAAAAATATGGCATCAAAGTGATCTACTACATCAGTCCTCAGGTGTGGGCATGGAAAAAAGGGCGGGTGAAAAAGATGAAAGGGCTGATTGACAGGATGCTGGTGGTGTTTCCGTTTGAGGTTCCGATTTATGAACACGAACAGATTCCTGTTCAATTCGTTGGACATCCGCTCGTTGAGGAAATGCAAGAAATAATGTCGAAGCAACAGTTCTTAAAACGCTTCGGTTTAGATGAGACAAAAAAAATTATTGCCGTGATTCCCGGCAGCAGGGAACAGGAAATTGAAAATGTATTTTCGGTGATGGTGCGGGCGGCGGCTACAGTAGCCGGGAATGAAAAAGAAATTGTTGTGGCGGTTGCTCCAAATCTACCGTTGGAATTGTATCAATACCATATTCCGCCAAATATCAATGTGAAATTCATCCAGCACGCAACACACGAAGTGATGCGTTATGCCGAATTTGCTTTCGTTACCTCAGGCACAGCAACACTCGAAACGGCTTGCAGTGAAACGCCAATGGTGGTTGTGTACCGAACGTCAGCGTTGACATATTGGATTGCACGGTTTGTGGTGAGGATTAAAAATATCGCTCTGGTAAACATTGTTGCAGGGAAAACGATTGTTCCGGAAATGATTCAACACAACGCCACCGTGGATGCCTTGGCGAACGAGGCAAAAAAGATTTTGACATCACCTGAACGGTATGGTGAAATGAAAAATGAATTGAAAGCGGTGCGTGAAAAATTAGGCGGAGTTGGGGCTTCCGCACATGTTGCGGATGCAATTCTTGCAATATGAAAGAACAATTACTCCTTTTTTTGATTCGCCTGATGTTCTGGAAAATCATATTGTGGTGGTGTAAAACTCTTTCTATCAAAAAAATTGGAAACGAACAATTTGAAGAGTTACGCCGTGCCAATAAAAATTATGTTGTAGCTTTTTGGCACGGAGCAATGATGATCGGATGGTTTTTACATCGCCCGTCTGGTAACGATAAAGTTTCGGCGTTAGTGAGTCAAAGCAAAGACGGCGAATATCTTTCAAACGTGATTGAGCGTTGGGGATACACAATGATTCGCGGCTCATCTCATATCGGCGGGAAAGAAGCAATGCAGTTAATGTTTGATGCAATTACGGCAGGAAGTTCTTTGTGTATAACTCCGGATGGGCCGCGCGGCCCCCGTCATGAAATGAAAATGGG
>JAQUOA010000071.1:0-2785 GCA_028749215.1 Bacteroidota bacterium | reverse complement strand
ACACGATCTGGTGCAGGCTCTTGACCACAAATTTACCAGTTCGTACCGAAGTGTTGGATTGAAAAACATTGCAACCGGAGTTGTTCAATCACTTGATATCCTGCGTGGGCATTCGGCGATTGCTTTCTGTGGAATTGCGCAGCCCGAAAGCTTTTTGAAAAGTGTGGAAAGCAATGACGTCAAGATAAAAAAGTTTGTTGGATTCTCTGATCATCATCAGTTCTCTGCAGAAGAAATTGAATCGATCATAAGTATCTATCACGAACAGAAAGCCGATTTTATCATGACAACAGAAAAAGATGCGGTACGGCTGGATCAATTCAAAAATTTATTTTCCCAAATATCTCTGGTTGCGTTGCAGGTGAAGATGGAGATTGCTCAACAGCATGAGTGGAAAAATTTTCTGTTACAAGGATGCGAGAAATGAAGATTGCAGTTACCGATAATGGCAACGAAGGCAAACGAAAATTGTATTTGGATTGGCTCTCATCATTCAATCCACAGGCGGAAATTGTTGTATTGTCGCATGACACGCATGTGCCTGAGGAGGTAAAACAGTTTGATGGATTGCTGCTGACGGGCGGTGAAGACGTCGCGCCGGAGAAATCGAAAGCAACTCCGGTTGAACTCGTCGGCAAGCCGAATATTCAAAGGGATGAATTTGAATTCGGTATTCTTGACCTTGCTCTCAACCGGCAAATACCGATACTTGGAATTTGCCGCGGCCTGCAAGTTACCAATGTATACTTTGGAGGAACACTTGTTGCCGATTTGCATCATGCCGGGTTTAGTAAACACACGACCGGTGCGAACGAGCCTGAAAATCGGCATTCAATCCGCGCTGTAGATGATACTTTATTGAGTAAGATTGCAGGCAGGAGTGGAGAAATCAATTCGTATCATCACCAAGCCGCTGATAAGATTGCTGATGATTTGATGGTATCAGGCCATTCCAGTGACAATGTTGTGGAAGCGTTGGAATGGAAACATAAAAATCACAAACCGTTTTTACTCTTGGTGCAATGGCATCCGGAGCGAATGAAGGATTCAGGAAATCTGTTTGCGCTAAGTATTGGCAAAATTTTTTTTAATGAAATACACAAAGCAATATCGGTAAAAACTTTCACAACGCAGTGATGCGTGAATTATTAAACTACTGGGCGTATGCCCGAAAGGAATAGTGAGTAATGAAACTATCCGACTATAAATATCCAGTGCCGCGAAATCTCATCGCGAAAAATCCTGCCAATCCGCGAGACCATGCCCGGTTGTTGGTCATTAATCGTGCTGAAGAGACGATTGAGGACAGGCACTTTTACGATATCGTTGACTACTTTGAAAAAGGCGACGCCGTTGTGGTCAACGAGACAAAAGTGTTTCAAGCACGACTGATCGGAAAAAAAGAAAAAACAAATGCCAAAATCGAAGTTTTCCTTCTGCGTCAATTGAACGTTGAAGAAAATATTTGGGATGTTATTGTTGACCCGGCGCGAAAAGTCCGGATCGGAAATAAAATCTACTTCGATAACGGAAATTTGTGGTGCGAGGTTATCGATAATACCACATCTCGAGGACGAACGGTCCGGTTTAACTACACCGGCGATTTCTTTAAGGTGATTGACAGGATTGGATTGACGCCATTACCGTCGTACATCAAACGCGATGCAACACCCAAAGACAAAGAATCGTACCAGACCATTTTTGCCGAAAAGGTCGGTGCCGTTGCCGCTCCCACCGCGGGACTGCATTTTACAAAAGCGCTGGTGAAAAAGCTGGAAAAGCAGGGAGTCGGTTTTGCCTCTGTGCTTCTCCACATCGGACTTGGAACGTTTCGTGCGGTGGAAGTGGAAGATTTAACGAAACACAAAATGGATTCGGAATATTTTGAAGTGAATGAAAATGCCGTCAAAGTCGTGAACAAGGCAATCGATTCACGGAAAAATGTTTTCGTCATCGGCACCAGCACGATGCGTGCGCTCGAATCCAGCGTAACGACAGAAGGACATTTGAAAGTGCTCCGCGGGTGGACGGATAAATTTATTTTTCCACCGTACGATTTTAAAATTGCCGATCGGCTGATTACAAATTTTCATATGCCGGAATCGACGCTGCTGATGCTGGTGTCGGCATTTGCCGGACATGATCTGGCAATGCGGGCCTATAAGCATGCCATTAAAAAAGGGTACCGATTTTACAGCTACGGCGATGCGATGCTGATTCTCTAAAAGTTTATGGGGCATTTTCTTACACTGCAATTTTTGGTGAAGCTCGTCATCAATCTGTTGTTGGTTGGTGCGTTTGGATATTTGCTCACGCGCAAAGATCTTCTGGCATTCTTTTCTAAAGGTAAGTGGTGGCTCACATGGCTTTCTATCGCCGTCATCACATTAATGGATGAGTTGACCTCTATCTTCTATGCGCCGAGCGAAGCGTTTCGTGTGATCGGGACTAATGCGATTGTTTTTATCGCCCTTACTTCTCTGTTGATACGGTTTCTTTCAATGCGAATGGTAGAGATTGCGGAGATTCTTGAGTTTCATGAAATCAAAGGGGGCGGTGTCTACTCATTTTCCTATCTCGTGCTCGGGCCGACTGTCTCCTTCATTGCGGTCGCTTCCATTATTGTTGACTATGTTTTGACGGCAAGTCTTTCAACGGTAAGCGCCGTGGAAAACGGCATGGCGTTTATTCACTTGACGAGTGGGGGGAAATTTTTATTCCAGCTTTCCATTATTTGGTTTGTTGCGGGATTGAATATCATCGGCATTAAAGAAAATGCGAAAGT
>JAQUOA010000280.1 GCA_028749215.1 Bacteroidota bacterium | reverse complement strand
GAAGTTTCTGAATCAGGATTCCAACAGGACAAAGTGCATTACGTTCCTTATGGAATGAACCATACTCTTTTTAGACAGACCGGAACAGAAAAAGCTTTAATCCCACTTGTTGGTGCTTTAGGACGATTAAAAAAATATAAAAGTTTCGATCACCTTATTGAAGCATTTGTGATCGTGAAAAAAGAAATTCCTGAGGCGAAGCTGGTGATTGTGGGCGACGGTGATGACAAACCTCGTCTTGTTGAATTGGTAAATTCATTAGGACTGAACAGTTCCGTAACATTTACGGGATTTGTCAATGAAGAAGAAAAAGTGGAGTGGCTGAATAAAATGCATGTTGCCGTGAATACATCGGCAAAAGAAGGATGGGGATTGACTGCTATTGAAGCCAATGCGTGCGGAACAACAACCGTTTCGAGCAACGTGCAGGGATTGCGTGACGCCGTAATTGATGAAGAGACCGGTTTGTTGTATGAGTACGGCAACCGCGAAAAACTTGCCGAGAAAATTATTCTCTTGCTGCGTGATGAACATTTACGAAACCGTCTTGCCCAGAATGCCCTTATCCGTTCAAAAGAATTTGATTGGCAGATCGCTGCAGAAAAGACGATGGAAGTGATTGAGAGAGTTGTGCGGGAGAGAGAACACAAATGATGTCAGAATAGAAAATGCAACGTTCCACCCAGTCCAACTGTAATAGAGTTGTCTTTATAGAACGCAGGATAGTACAACGTTACTGAAAACCGCAATCTATTATCAAATATACCAGAAAGAGGCGCCGCTCCGCCCATCGCAAATCCAAACACCGATTCCGAATTTGATTCTTCATGATTCGTACCGGCATTATCCACGGATGAAAATGTCCCTACAGCAGGTCCTATAAATATGCGATAATAATTTTCATTCAAAAGATTGTATTGTAATTCCATTCCAAAAGAAGAAGAGCTATTGCTGCTTGTTCGAAAAATACCACCGGTTATTTGAATCGTTATTTTTTTTTCCGGCTCCATTGCAAACGTCAGTCCCACTCCAGAGACACGGCTCCCGCTGAATCCAAAATAATTTTTGTAGTACGATGAAGCCGTATCCTGTGCTTGTCCGAGCGATACACAGGAAAGTAGCCAAAGAGGCAATAATATTTTTTTTAACATCATTGAAAATTTCCTGAGTTACTTTAATTGGCCAATGATACCTTTCCTTTCTTCAAAATGCAAGTATCGGATGCCTTGTTTCTCGAAAAGAGCTTCATTACCTTTCGATATAAATTTTTTTGAAAGTGACCGACTATGAAGTATAAACTTCTCGGCAAAAGCGGATTGAGAGTTTCTGAACTCTGTCTCGGCACCATGACCTTTGGTGAAGAATGGGGATGGGGTGCCTCGGTTGATGAGTGCAAAAAGATTTACGATGCCTATGTGAAAGCCGGTGGAAATTTTATTGACACGGCAAATCGTTACACCGAAGGAACATCGGAAAAAATTGTCGGCGATTTGATTGGGCAAGACCGCGAGAGCATTGTGCTGGCGACAAAATACACAATGATGATGAAAGAGAACGATTCGAACTGGAGCGGCAACCACCGAAAGAATTTAACGCAGTCGCTCAACCATAGTTTAAAACGGTTAAAGACAGATTATATCGATCTGTATTGGCTGCATGCGTGGGATTTTACCACGCCTGTCGATGAAGTGCTGCGTGCACTTGACGATGCTGTGCGCCAAGGAAAAATTTTATACATCGGAATCTCCGACACTCCGGCGTGGATTGTTTCACAGGCAAATACCATTGCCGAATTACGCGGATGGAGTTCATTTGTTGGATTGCAGATTGAGTACAGTTTAGTGCAGCGCACGGTCGAAAGGGAGTTGCTGCCGATGGCACAAACATTCGACATGGGAGTGCTTGCATGGTCGCCACTTGGTGCGGGTGTATTGTCTGGAAAATATTCTCGAAGCAAGTCAAACGTTGGACGGTTGAAAGAAGGTAGCAGCCGATTGAATGAACGGAATCTCACCATTGCATCTGAAGTTACCGATATCGCAAAAAAGATTGGTGCAACACCATCGCAAGTAGCACTTGCATGGCTGCGGTATCAACCCGGTGTTATTATCCCGATTATTGGCGGAAGAAGTGAATCGCAAATTAAAGAGAACATCAGCAGTTTGGATGTGACACTTTCAGTTGAGCATCTGCAACATTTGAATGATATCAGTAAAATTGAAATGGGGTTCCCGCACGATTTTCTTCATTCGTCAGCGATGCAAAAAATTATTTACGGCGGAACATACAGCAAAATTGACAATCACCATCGAAAGTAAAGTATGGCAAAACGGCTAACGACAAAAAAAGATCTAAAAAATCTCTCACTGCTGGGGAAAGATGCATCCCCCCAGAAGAAGCTTGAACTGTTTCCGAATCATCATGCAGATCGTGACTATGTCATTACGTTGCGCTCCGCAGAATTTACATCGCTTGGTCCGGTCAATCGTCAGCCTGATTTTGCTACGATCACCATTCAATATATTCCGGATAAATTTATTGTCGAATCAAAATCGATGAAGTTGTACTTGCAGACATTCCGCGATCAGGAGACATTTTACGAGCATGTCGTTAACGTTATTTTAGATGATATTGTCGCGGAAGTAAAACCTCGCTGGTGCAAAGTGACAGCGGAGTTTGCGGTGCGAGGGGGAATAACGATGACTGTTGAGGCTGAATATTCAAAAAGGAAAAACCATCATAAAACTTAGTCGTGTAGTCCCTTTGCAATGATAAATGTGTAATGATTAATGCTTAATGGTTTTCTTTGCTGAAATGGAAATCCGTTTAGTAAGTTTGATGATTTCAACAGCATCCTTCGAGATAGATTCAAATTCTTTGCTTGATATGTAACGTGTATCCGCAAGCAGTTCCAACCAATACAAAGTTTCATCTGCTTCTTTTTGAGCAATTCCCATTTTATGAACAAAATCAGCTTTGCTTTCAGCATTGATTGCTTCCCGGACATTAGCACCTATTGATGTTCCAGAACGAAGAAGTTGTTTGCTGATGATAAATTCCTTTTTCTTTTCTGAAAGGAATTTATACAGTTTAACAATTCTTACCGCGAAGCTGAACGATTTTATTTTTATAATATTTTCATTTTTCATTACTAATTATACATTACTAATTTTTATGCATTTCCCATCACCACATTAATCGCAGTCGTATTGACAATATCGTCCACGCTGCAGCCGCGGGAAAGGTCGAATGCCGGACGTTTCAATCCTTGCACAATAGGTCCCACCGCTTCTGCACCGCCGAGTCGCTGGGCAAGTTTGTAACCGATGTTGCCCGCATTCAAATCAG
>JAQUOA010000279.1 GCA_028749215.1 Bacteroidota bacterium | reverse complement strand
TCCAAACTCCTGAACCGGTAAATTTCGCTGCTGCGTTGTCTGCGGAAGATGGAATAGCATGTATCGCTGAATTTAAGAAGGCTTCACCGTCAAAAGGGATTATTGCCAAAAATATTTCGGTGGAAAAAACTGCACGGGAATATAAGGAGGGGGGCGCGAAAGCCATTTCGGTGCTGACGGATCAAAAATATTTTCATGGAAACATCGATGATGTGATGGCGGCAAAAAATGCCTCGCATCTTCCAATTCTTCGTAAAGATTTTGTTGTTGATGAGTACCAGATTTATGAATCGCGGATGATCGGTGCCGATGCAATTTTATTGATCGTGGCTTCTCTTTCCGATCAACAACTTCAATCATACTTGGCGACGGCAAAAGAATTACTCCTTTCTGTTTTGGTTGAGTGCCATGCGAAAGAAGAAATTGAACGGGCGTTAGGCGCAGGAGCCAACATTATCGGAATCAATAATAGAAATCTTCAAACATTTGATGTGGATATTACTCTGTCATTCAACTTGAAACGGTTCGTCCCGAATAATTGTATTGCCGTCAGTGAAAGCGGTATTTCAAATTTTAATACGGTCGATCGACTTTCGCAGGCAGGTTTTAATGCCATACTGGTCGGCGAGCATTTAATGGTTCAGCGGGATAAAGTGAAAGCGATAAAAGAATTGGTCGGGAAAACATCGGTGCACCGTGACTAAGAACTTTATTAAAATATGCGGCATTACAAACTACGACGATGCGGCGGCTTCTGTTGATGCCGGCGCTACTGCCATCGGGTTTAATTTTTATTTGAAGAGTAAAAGGTATATTCAGCCGGTAGAAGCAAAAAATATTGCGGACAAACTGCGCGGTAAAATTTCTTTTGTCGGAGTGTTCGTGAATGAAGAAGTTGACAGCGTAAAATCAATCGCTGCAATGGTAAAGTTGACCTATTGTCAATTTCACGGAGATGAATCCCCCGATTTTGTCAACCGGTTTGGCAATGCGATAAAGGCTTTTCGGGTGAACGAATCATTGAAAACTGTGTACTTTGATGATTACAAAACGAAAATATTTTTACTTGATGGATACAAAGAACAAGAATACGGCGGTACCGGAACAACATTTAACTGGCTGATTGCGCGTGAAGCGAACGAATTCGGTAAAATTATTATTGCCGGCGGCTTGAATGCAAATAATGTCAGCGATGCAATTGAGACCGCTCAGCCTTGGGGGGTTGATGTAAGCAGCGGTGTAGAAAAATCTCCCGGTCAAAAGGACCATGAAGCAGTAAAACGTTTTGTCGAAAATGCGCACAACGCATTTGAAAATTTAGGGTAAAAATTTCATGCCTGTCCAAACAAAAAAATATCCTCCTCTCCCGGATGCCAGCGGGCATTTTGGTATCTACGGCGGACGGTACATTCCAGAAACACTGCTGCCTGCAGCCGAAGAGTTGACGGCGTGGTACGAGAAACTTAAGAACGATGAAGTGTTTCAAAAGGAGTTTCGCTATTACCTGAAACATTTTGTCGGACGCGAAACCCCGCTCTACTTCGCCGAACGATTAAGTGCTCATGCCGGCGGCGCTAAAATTTATTTGAAACGCGAAGATCTTTGTCATACCGGCGCGCATAAAATAAACAATACCATCGGCCAGATTTTAATTGCCCAGCGGATGGGGAAGAAAAGAATTATTGCTGAAACCGGAGCCGGGCAACACGGTGTTGCCACGGCTACTGTGTGTGCACTTTTTGGTTTGCCGTGTGTCGTCTACATGGGTGAAGAAGATATGGAGCGGCAAGCTCCGAATGTTTACCGAATGAAATTGCTCGGAGCAGAAGTCCGCTGCGTTTCCTCCGGCAGCAAAACATTAAAAGATGCAACAAGCGAAGCGATTCGCGATTGGGTGACGAATGTCGCCGACACATTTTACATTATTGGGTCTGTCGTCGGGATGCATCCCTATCCGATGATGGTGAGAGATTTTCAATCCGTTATCGGCCTGGAGGCCAAACAACAGATACTGGAATTAGAAAAACGTTTGCCCGATGCCATTATTGCCTGCGTTGGAGGGGGCAGTAATGCCATGGGAATTTTTTATCCGTTTTTAAATGATGTTGAAACAATAAAATTGATTGGTGTTGAAGCTGCGGGTTATGGATTAGAGACCGGCAAACATTCTGCCGCGCTGTGCAAAGGGAAGCGGGGTGTATTGCACGGTTCAATGCAATATTTATTGCAGGATGAAAATGGTCAAATTGAGATAGCACACTCTATTTCTGCCGGGCTCGATTATCCCGGCGTTGGGCCCGAGCATTGTTACTTAAAGGATAATAATTTTGTAGAGTATGTTTCAATCACGGATAAAGAAGCATTGGATGCATTGCAGCTGCTTGCGCGCAAAGAAGGAATTATTCCTGCTCTTGAATCAGCACACGCTGTTGCGTATGCCGTTAAGAAGGCTCCAAAAATGAAAAAAGATCAAATCATTGTTGTCAATCTTTCCGGACGCGGCGATAAAGACCTTGGTACAGTAATGAAGGAACTAAAATTTTAGCTGCCGCTTCTTTCGAAAGCGGAAAATGAGGATAATAAAAAATGTATACTGAAATTACTAAATGCCGCATTAGTCAGAGCACAAATCTCATCACGGTTCTATCGCTCGGAGAACAATACCTGACGGGTGTTTTTCCAAAAAAGAGTGATGAAGAAATCACAAAAGGACCGCTGGATTTGGTGTGGTGCCCTGACAGTGGTTTATTGCAAATGAAGCAATCGTACAGTTTAGATGAAATGTACGGTGACAATTATGGGTACCGTTCCGGATTAAACTCATCCATGGTGAGGCATCTTGAACAAAAAATTAAGACACTTGAACGCCTGGTAAAATTACAAGACACTGATTTAGTCATCGATATCGGAAGTAATGACGCAACATCGCTAAAAGCATACTCGGGCAAACATAAAAAAGTTGGAATAGATCCGACGGGATTGAAATTCAAAAAATATTATGGTGATTCAATTACGTTGATTCCGGATTTTTTTAGCGCAAAGACATTTAAAGATAATTTTCCGAAAGAGAAAGCAAAAATCATAACATCAATCGCAATGTTTTATGATTTAGAGAGACCGATGGATTTTGTCCGCGATATAGAAGAATGTTTGTCGGAAGACGGCATTTGGCATTTCGAACAAAGTTACATGCCAAGTATGCTGCGAACTAACAGCTATGATACTATTTGTCATGAACATTTGGAATTCTACTCTCTTAAAGTTGTTAAAAGCATTTTAGAGAAATGCGGAATGAAAGTCATTGATGTTCAAATGAATTCAATTAACGGCGGAAGTTTTGCCGTTACGGCCT
>JAQUOA010000278.1 GCA_028749215.1 Bacteroidota bacterium | reverse complement strand
CAACAAGTTTTTCTTTATCCCATACCTTTGCATCCTTGCCAAACTCGCGTTTGAAAATTCCAAATGTTCCCGGTCCGCACACATCGTGCGTCATCAATACATCAACATCAATCCAAACATTGTCGCCTGGTTGTAACGCGTTTTTGCCGGAGTGTTTCGCTAAAATTTTTTCGGTGATTGTCATTGCCATGAAAAATTATACCTTAGATAAAAAATAATTTGTAATTGAAAATTTACGTGTGGGCACGGATGAAAATATGTGCCATAGGGACGTGTTTTCACACGTCCCTACATTTGTTCTTTACACCGCTTGCGCTTCGTTTCGTACAAGTGATTCTTTCTCTTTTCTATACCGTGCACCAACTGCGTGATTAATCGCGTTGAGATACGCTTTCACACTTCCGGTTATCACATCGGTACTTGCTGAACGGCCATTGAACACGTAGCCATCAATTGCAATCTTCACAAATACCTCGCCGATGGCATCACGACCCCATGCAACGGATTTAATGGAATAATCGAGAAGCTCGACGCTGATTCCCGTAATGCGTTCAATAGCACGGTATGCTGCATCAACCGGACCATCGCCTGTTGCAGAATCTTGAAAGAACTCACTTCCTTTTTTCAAACCGACGGTTGCCGTCGGCACAAGGTTGAGGCCGCTGGTTACTTGAAACGTTTCAAGTTTATACGTTTCATTCATCGCCGATATTTCATCCTGAAGAATGGCAACAAGGTCGTCATCGAAAATTTGTTTCTTCTCATCCGCAATTTTTGTGAAGACGGTGTACGCTTTTTCTATTTCTTCGTGAGACAAATTGTAACCCAACTCCGCATAACGTTGTTTCAATGCGTGACGTCCGCTATGCTTGCCAAGCACCAGTGTGCTGTGTTTAATACCGACGCTTTGCGGCGTCATAATTTCATATGTGATGGCATTCTTCAACATGCCGTCCTGATGGATGCCAGCTTCATGGGCGAAGGCGTTATCGCCGACAATGGCTTTGTTGCGTTGAATATGCATTCCGGTCAACGACACAAGTAATTTGCTCGATTTATAAATTTCATCGGTATTGATATTGGTTGTCACATTCATTGCTTCGCTTCTCGTACGAACCGCCATGGCAATTTCTTCCAGCGATGCATTACCAGCACGCTCACCAATGCCATTCACTGTGCATTCAACTTGACGCGCTCCGTTCAATACTCCTGCGAGAGAATTCGCGACTGCCATTCCAAGATCGTTATGACAATGCACGCTCAACATTGCCTTGTCTATGTTCGGAACACGATCCATCAGCGATTTAATGATGCTGCCGTATTCATTCGGAATTGCATAACCAACGGTATCAGGAATATTAACAACGGTTGCACCTTCAGCAATCACTGCTTCAACAATCTGGCAAAGATAATCGATGTCGCTTCGCGATGCATCTTCACAGGAAAATTCAACATCGTGACAGAGCGATTTTGCATACCGTACAGCTTTTATCGCATCTTCAAGCACCTGCTCATGTGTCTTTTTCAACTTAAATTTCAAATGAATATCCGACGTGGCGATAAACGTATGGATGCGTGGTTTTGCCGCATGCTTCAAAGCTTCCCATGCACGATCGATATCGGTTTTTGTTGCGCGGCTTAATCCCGCAATTGAGCAATGGCGGATTTGTTTTGCAATTTCTTTTACCGATTCAAAATCACCTTCGCTGGCAATAGGAAAACCCGCTTCGATCACATCCACTTGAAGCCGTTCAAGCTGTCGCGCCATCCGAATTTTTTCATCAAAATTCATACTACATCCCGGCGATTGTTCGCCATCGCGCAGGGTCGTATCAAAAATATATATTCGGTTACTCATAAATTCCTCATAGGTATTAGATTGAAGGCGTTAGGGGTTAGCCACCGCCTAATGCCTAACTCCTAATTCCTGAATTATAAATGTTTATTCTCCAACGGTAGATAGCGTCGTAGGTCATTCATAAGAGAAGTAAACTGCTCGGGCATCAGCGATTGCGCGCCGTCTGAAAATGCTTTTTCAGGATTCGGATGAACTTCAATAATAATACCATCCGCACCAACCGGTACTGCAGCTTTTGCCATTGGTGAAACTAAACTGCGAACTCCCGTACCGTGGCTCGGATCGACGACCACCGGTAAGTGAGACATTTCTTTTAAAGCCGGCACAGCTGTAAGATCGAACGTGTTGCGTGTGTAATCTTCAAACGTACGAATACCGCGCTCGCACAACACCACATCATAATTTCCCTGAGACATAATGTATTCGGCCGACATTAACAATTCTTTGTACGTGCTCGACATTCCGCGTTTCAAAAGAATCGGCCGCTTCGATTTCCCGACTTCCTTCAGCAGCGCAAAGTTCTGCATGTTACGTGCACCGATCTGAAGCATGTCGGAATATTTTGCTACGAGTGCAACATCGCTCGGTGAAATAACTTCGGTTGCAAAAGGCAATCCGGTTTTTTCACGCGCTTCGGCAAGCAGCTTCAATCCTTCTTCTTCCAATCCTTGAAATGAATATGGCGATGTTTTCGGCTTAAAGGCGCCGCCGCGCAGCATTTGAGCGCCAGCTTTTTTCACCTGCTCGGCACTTAAAACAATTTGTTCACGTGTTTCAACAGAACATGGTCCCGCAATCACAACGAACTGTGAATTGCCAAATTCCACGTTCCCGATTTTTACGATACTGCGGGGTCTCGTTTCTTTGCTGGCAAGCTTAAATGGTTTTAAGATAGGAACCACACTTTCTACATAGTCGAGCGACTCTAATGCCTGCAATTGCGATTTCCCGCGCTCATCGCCAACACACGCAATCACGGTTCTCTCTTCACCTACAATAGAATGCGGTTTGAATCCGAATTCATTCACGCGGTCAATAACATGATCAAATTGCTCTTGGTTTGTTTCTGGTTTGAGGACAATAATCATTGATCTACAACTAATCCTTTCTTTTTACTTTTTCAACAAATGGTATGTAATTGAATCAACCAACGCTTTCCAGCTTGCTTCCACCACGTCCGACGAAACGCCTACGGTATTCCACGAAGAATTTCCGTTCTTCGTTTCAATCAAGACACGCACTTTTGCGGCGGTAGCATTTTTTGTATCAAGTACGCGTACTTTATAATCGGTCAGCTGAATTTCCTTCAATTGGGGATAAAATCGCTCGAGTGCTTTACGCAATGCTTTATCAAGCGCATTGACGGGACCGTTTCCTTCAGCTGCGGTAATTTCCGTTTCATCGCCAACACGCACTTTTATCAGCGCCTCGGAGCGTGCATCTTTATCACTCGAATCTTTATGAATGCTGACTTTAAAACGTTCCAGTTCAAATAATT
>JAQUOA010000070.1 GCA_028749215.1 Bacteroidota bacterium | reverse complement strand
ACGGCTTCGGCACGTGTTTCGGTATGCGTGTACCAGCGTGAAAGCCTGCCGTCAACACGAAAATAAAATTCCGTAATTTTATCTCCGCGGGGAATGACATGAATATCACTTGCTCCCACACGAACAGCATCAACGAAAACACTTTCCACCAAACTTACCAATCCGCTTCGGCTGATTTCTTCTTCAATTGCCTGTTCAAATTTTTCGGTGTCTTCTTCATCGTCGCTAACAAATCCCCCTTCACGTAATTCAGTTTCTCTGTCTTTATACAGTGCGCGGTCAATGCTCACTCGATTCCATAAATCATCCCACTGCGTCAGGGGGACATAACAAATTTCATACTTTCTGCTGTTAAAAGAGCCGGCAAATTTGTAAATGTTTGGGTTTGTCGGATCCGGTGTGATTACCAATAAACGTAATTCTCTCTCGGCATCAAGTTTATAAGGAAGTATTTTCGCCTCGATGGCTTTTTCTCTTTGGTACAACGGCAGGGATTGCAATTCTTTTCGGATGAAGGCAAGGACTCCATCGTCGGTAGAATCTTTGGTGATGTCCAGCGTCCGGAATGCGTAGTACTGGGCAACTTCGGAAAAGAGCAGATCTCTGTTGATCCCGTGTTGTTCCGTGAGGATATGCAGCAGCTGGTTGCGGGATTTTGTTCCTTCCGCCGTGAGCTGTTCTTCGGCCTGATTCAGAATATCGGCACCGACGATTCCTTTTTCGACCAAGATTGACATCAGCGTTTTTTTTACCGGAGTTTGATATTCAGGCATAATAATTTAGGCTTTCAAAAAATGTATTTTTACATCCTCGGTTGGATATCCAACGATGCTGTTTCCGTAGAAAGTAGGGTTAAGAATATCAACGCAACCATGATGACGACCGTAATAGTAATTTCGATAAAGCTGAGTAAATTTTTCATTGAAAATTGATTTTCAAGCTGAAAATAGTCTGCTACTTGAATAGACGTATCTTTCACCGTTCCAGTTTCAGAGGCAGTATTAAATCGGGAAATAAAGATGTCCGGAAAAAATTTGGCGGCGTCGAGTGCACGGCTTAACTCCGTTCCATATTTCAGCATGCTTGGTATTGTTACCGTTTTGATGCGATGGGCCAAATATTTGTTGCCGCTTGCTTCGGCGGCAATTTGTATGGCTTCAACGTTTTCATTGGAGGAAGTGTACATAATGCCGAGTACCCGGCAAAAAATTTCTGTGCTGGTATTACGCAAAATGTTTCCAAGGTACGGAATACGGATAATCAAACGGTCTCTCATCAATTTTCCCTTCTCCGTTACCATGTAGCCGTACAATCCACCGATAATTAAAACAAAGAGAATACTCATCCATCCATAATTACCTTGAACGAATTCGCTGAATTTTAATGTCATCGCAGTCAATGGAGGTGTTGATTCCATCAGCGGTCCTAACATTTTCATCATCTTTGGTACAAGATAGATAGCATAAAAAATGATAGCACCAAGCACAGTCAATGATGTAATCGCCGGCATCAGTAAAGAGCTGAGCAATCCTTTTTTGAATTCAGCCTGCCGTTCAACCAAAATAGCAACGCTGCGAAAGATAGATGTCATTTCACCGCTCTTTGAAGCAATGCCGAGCATGAGGGCCACATGTTCTCCGAACACTTTTTCTTGTCGTATAAACGCATCTTTGGAATCAACACCACTCTTCAGGTCGAGGATAATGTTGCGTAACGCACCCTTCATATTTTTGTCACGCGTGTTATTTGCCATGATCTGCAAAACTTCGGCATACGGAAGTTTCTGTTCCATCAGGCGGGCGCTTGTTCCTACAAAACTCACAATTTCACTGCTGGCTGCGCGAAATCGCCAATCATAATGACGACGGACAAATTTTACCTGAAACCCTAAACGCTGAAGATTTTTTAATACTTCTTGGCGTGAGTAAGCGTTTTGAAATCCTTCCATTGTTTTGTTGCCGCGGCGGACGCGGTACTGGTACACGTTTTTCTTCTTGATACCCTGTGATGGTTTTGTCAAAGGTTTTTTGACATCATTTTTTGATGGTTGCTTAGAAGATGAAAAGAGTGAATTTGCACCTCTATTCGATGCATCTCTTTGAGGATTTATAGTTGGTTTTTCGGCCATTATTGTTTTTTTGCTGCTAATTTTTGATAGTATCTTCATTGCAATGTATATTTAATTCGACCATTATTCAACTCCCCCAATTTGTCTCACTTTTGCTGAAGAAATAACACCCTCACTAATATATCCCAATATATCTCTGATTTAAAATTACTGCTATAAAATTGGTCTTTGCGTTTACAAACTGCCTGGATTCATCTTTTGAATCGTTTCTTAAGTTATTTATGGTAGTCCTATATTTGTTGAGGGATGAACAGAGGATACCGTGTTTCAGAATTGAGTATTTTCCTTTTGACAGATATTTTATATGATCAGTTACCTGTGAAAGTGAACGATCAGAAAGTTTCCAACACCAAAGAGAGTTTAATTATAGAGAAGATGTAATTTTCGCTTGTTTATTGCCCACATAATTTTATATTGATAACTAATGGGTTATCATTAACAGTTGAAGGAAAGTATGCCGTATCGTTTATTGGGGGTTGTTGTTGCTTCGTTGTGCGTTTTTGATTTTGCGGAAGGAATGAATCTTAATGGAACTGAACCCCTTCCATTCTTTTTAAATTCAGAAATTCCCCTCTCAATCACATTTCAATATGATTCATCTTCTCATGGGGCCGATACTGTCAAAACGAAAGCGATAGTAGATTCGGCGAGCTCTGTTTCATCCGGCGATTCGACAGACAATGAAGATGAAAAAGCTATTGCGGAATTACTAGAAGCAGCTCGTGGTCATTATCTTGCCGCATTACAAGCTCAAACAGAAGGCGATTCAATGTCATCAGCTTCTGAATTTGAAGAAGCGATTGAACAGTTAAATGAATTAAGTTCGTATTCCGATGTTGAGAGCAATACCGATTTCAATGAATTGAGTCGAAGTGTCATTGAAGATTATGAAAAATATATTGCTACCATCGATAGCCTTGGTCCAAACAGTTCAATCTTTGCTCTGCGTGAAAAATTAAATTTTGAATTAGAGAAAATTGATATTTCGAACATTCAAATCCCCCAATCCTTAATACCTAAGACTGAAGTGCCGTTAACAATCAACGAATATTCAAAAAAGGCAATTGCTTTTTTTATGGGGAAGGGACATGAGTACATGGAGACATGGCTCAGTCGTTCAGGAAAATATTTTCCAATCATTAAACGAATTTTTCAGGAAGAGGGAGTCCCGCCCGAAATTGCTCACCTCTCAATGTGCGAAAGCGGTTTGAATCCGGTGGCGCGATCTTGGGCAAAAGCTGTCGGTATGTGGCAGTTTGTTAAAGGAACCGGATCGCTCTACGGTTTGCGTTCGACATATTGGTACGATGAACGGCGCGATTTTGAGAAATCGACACATGCGGCAGCGCGGTTGATAAAAGATTTGTACAGTCAGTATAATGATTGGCATCTTGTTTTTGTAGCGTACAATGCCGGCCCCGGCTGGGTTCATCGAGGCATTCGCAGAACAGGTTCAACAGATTTTTGGGAAATGCGGCGCCGGCTTCCTCGTGAAACAAGAAACTATGTGCCTCAGTACATTGCGACAACTTTGATTGCAATGAATCCTGGCGCCTTTGGATTTAAGGATGTAGAAATTTCTGATTCGCTGGCGTATGAATATACAACGGTTGATGATTGCGTTGACCTTTCCCTCCTTGCTGCATGTGCGGGAACTGATCTTGAAACTTTGCAGGAACTGAATCCAGAATTAACGCAATGGTGTACACCGCCGAATTATAAAGGCTACCAGCTTCGCATTCCGTACGGAACTGCGTCCGCGTTCGCGGAAAACTACGCGAAAATTCCCGATGATAAAAAACTTGATTTCGCTACGCATACAGTACGGCGGGGAGAGACAGTCAGTACGATTGCCAAACGTTACGGATTGCAAGCTTCTGTCCTGTTAGAAGTGAATAAAGTATCGCGCAGGAAGAAATTAAAGATTGGCTCGACGCTAGTGATTCCAATTCAATCTAAATCTGTTGCTGCAGTTGTTGAAGCACAGAAAACGAAAGAGATCACCGAAAGAGAACGAGCGAAGAAAATTCGTGAAGAACGAAAAACAGTGGTTGCATCATCTCGTAAGAAATACACTGTTAGAAAAGCTGATTATGAACCTACTGACAGAGAAAAAATTTTATATAAAGTAAAACCCCACGAAACACTTGGACATATTGCCGAATGGTTCCATGTCCGTGCGAGCCACATTCGCAATTGGAATAATATTCCCTACGGAAGATTTATTTATCCCGGGCAGACATTGAAAATTTGGGTGCCGTCTGAAAAAGTTGACGAATTTAAAAAAATCGCTTCAATGCCGTTCCAAGAAAAACAGCGGACCATCAACGCGTCACAGCAACAACAGACCACGGCGATTGACAAAGGGAAAGATGCTGGCAATTGGGTTCAGCATAAAGTGAAACGGGGTGAATCGTTGGAAAAAATTGCGAGCCAATACGATGTGGCAATTGCCGATATTAAAAATTGGAATAAACTCCGAAGCAGCAAAATAAAATTTGGCACGTACCTGGAAATATATTCGCCGAATAACATCGGAGAGAATGGCGAAACTGTTGCTGCTAAAACAAAAGATCCTGCCAACACCGAAAGCCCAGGAATCATTACACATGTAGTAAAACGCGGAGAAACGCTTGCAAAAATCGCCGATAAATACAGTGTTACCATCTCTGATGTTAAAAAATGGAATGGTTTACATTCATCAAAGATTATGGTTGGGCAAAAATTGAAAATTCAGCAGGAGGGAGACAACGTAGAAAAAATTCAAAAGAAAAATCTTCTTTCCCATTCTTGATATTTTTTTTCGTGATTGAGAAAATATTCCACACCTTTAAGAGTATTCGGTATTTTTTCCGGAAGATTTTTTCTGTTCATAACAAAAAGATAATTTTGTTTCATTGCATTTTACAGAATTAGTCTGTAAAATAACCCACCATCGTTTGACCAATCAACGTTTCTTTACGGTCATCCACATTGAATCTTCTCATCAACACGCTGGCTGAATGAAAATTGTTAAAACACTCATAACATTTCTGCTCCTTGAGATATTTTTCCTTCCCCATATAATTTTTTCTCAGCGTCTCGGCAAGTCTTCCATTGATGATAATAAAAAATTTTCTAATGTAGGGAATATAGCGGTCACTGTTACAAACTACGGAGTGATCGGACACGGCTTTCGCTTGTGGCCTCAACAACCATCCATGCAGTATCCACGCGGCTCCGGAATTGAACATATGTTTGTCGGGGGACTATGGGTTGGAGTAGGTCCAACAACAACAGGCGGTACACGAGTGACGACAGGAGCCGTCGATGTTTCTTCGCTTCGCGCAGGAGTGTCTGAAGGTTTTGAATTTACAACGACACCTGACTCAAGAGTGATCGAACGCTCATCTCTTACCGATAATCGGTTTTACGATCCCACAGCAATCAGCCATCAAGATTTTCTTGCAGATTTTACCGATGTGAACACCACAAATCCCAACCAAAACAATGAACCAATTCCAAATCACAGCCCTATTGGTATTAACGTGCACATGGAATGCTATGCGTGGAATTTTGCGTTTGCTGACAATTTTGTTCTCTTCAACTATTGGATTAAAAATGTAAGCAACAATGAACTTGACAGTGTGTATGTCGGACTTTGGGCTGATCTTGTTGTTCGTAACACAAATATCACACCTCCAACTGTGGGCTCTCCTTTCTACTCGCACGGAGGATTGGGATATATAGATTCGTTGAACATTGCCTATGCGTACGACTATGATGGAGACGGCGGACTTGCGGACAGTTACGGTGCAATGAAATTTCTCGGCTCAACTCCCTTTAAAACAAATTCCTATTACCAATCATGGCAGTTTCGTAATACGACTGATCCGACATATTTTTCTCCATTGGATGACCTTCAGAAATATGATAAGATGACAGTGGGTTTGACTAAAGCACAGATCAATAACATTGCAAAACCAAGCAACTTTATGACACTGCTTTCGGTTGGGCCATTTTCAAAAATTCCGGCGGGTGATTCTATTAATGTTGTTTTTGCATTGATCGCTGCGAAGAAAAAATCTTCTTCTCCGACGACGGATGATTCGTACGCACAAAAAGTAAATCTTCTTCAGGCTTCCGATTGGTCACAACGTACGTACAATGGGGAAGACCGAAATGGAAATGGAATACAAGATTCATCTGAAATTTGGACTGACCACGGAAAACCAAAAAGATTTTTTCTTCCCACACCGCCCAATGCGCCGCGCGTGAAAGTTATACCATCTAACAAGTCTGCCGATATTTATTGGGATAATTCTGCAGAGAGGTCAATCGATCCGATTACAAACAACCGGGATTTTGAAGGATATAGAATTTACGGAACCAATGCGGGAATTGATCTTACAGAGTCGCAAAATTTTTTAGCTAACCTTGTGCTCTTTGGTGATTATGATTCACCGAACGATGCCATCGGCTACAACACCGGTTTTAACGCTATACGCCTGACGAAGGCTGTGCAATTTCCACCCGACACAACGCACTACACGTACAAGTTTACAGTTCCGGGTTTATTAAATGGATGGCAGTATGCCTTTGCTGTCACCGCGTACGATTCAGGTGACGCGGCTACGAATCTTCAAAGTCTGGAGAGCAGTAAACTTCAAACGATGAATCGAGTTTTTCCCGGGACATTACCGAATACCACCAAAGCACAAGTCGGTGTTTATCCAAATCCGTACTATACGCATGCCTATTGGGACGGTAAAGGAGAACGTGATCGTAAACTATATTTCTTTAACCTACCGGCTCGCTCAGAAATCAGAATTTACACTTTGGCCGGTGATCTTGTTGCAAATTTTGATCACAACGCGTCGACCTATAATGCCAGCGGTATCAGCTGGTTCCAGAAATATGCCGACGGTTCTCAAATCTTGACCGGCGGCGAGCATGCATGGGATATTATTTCTAAAGGCGACCAAGCAATTGCGTCCGGGTTGTATCTGTATACGGTGAAGGATAATGATACAGGGGACATTCAGCGGGGGAAATTTTTGATCATTAAATAATTTTTACTGCAAAAAGTTTTCAAAACTAACTCATCATTTCATCATATAAAAGGGAGGTTGTATGAAAAGAAACATTCTCTTGCCATTACTTGTGGTTGCTTTAAGTATTCTCGGTTTAACCACCACAGCGTACGCGCAAAAAGTTGTCACGATTCCACAGATTCAACAAGTATCGATCGATTCACTGCTTAGTCTTGATACATTGCAAACGGATGCAAAAGGAAAAACTCTGGACAAGTCTCCTAATTGGAAAGGGGCAGACGCTAATGCCGATACCGTAACGATCACGGGAGTTGTCATCGTGAAGCCGCGCATTCTTACGTACACTCTTGCTCGCTACAATATTTTTGTTCAAGACACCAACGGCAAAGTGTGGGCGGGAATCAATGTCCTCACCAACGATACATCGTCGCAAGCGCAAGGTACCGGTATCACGGCATTGGACTCAGGTGATGTTGTTACATTGACCGGTCGTGTAACGGAATTTGCTTCGACAGGACAAAATAATTCGCTGACTGAACTTTTTATTTATAATATAGGTTTTTATGTAACACCTCCGCCAATTTCTGTCGGAACAAGTATTCAGCGCCCTCAGCCGGTTGAAGTAACATGCGATTCTTTTGCCGTTGGAACAAAGCCAAGATTTTCCAGCGGAGAAAAATACGAATCGATGTACGCCATAGTGCGAGATGTCACGGTGAATACCGTTGATTATTCTACCGGTCGTTTCACATTTGTCGATTCCAAAGGAAATCAAATGAGCATGTACGACGGATCGGGATATTATACGCTTCGAGGTCATAAGATCACAGGTTCAAAATACAGTCCGCCGCCTGTTGGAACAAAGTTATCGTACATTCGTGGCGTCATTCTTCCGCAGGCAAAATCCGGTACGGCCGGCGAATATACAATCATGCCTTTATATCCTGGAAAGACTGAATTGACTTCGTCGACATATCCGGGCGACATTAAGGTTGGACAATTTGCTCCAAGTATTTCAACGCTAAATAGAGCTCTAGGTAAACCGCCCACATCTTCTGATGCGGTTGTGCTTACCTTTAAAGCAAAAGAGTTAAATGCCGGTGCAAAGATTGACAGTACTGCAATTTATTATCAAGTCGGTTTAAAAGGTACATGGATTCGCACCAAAGCAACAATGGTGTCTGGTGATACATCATTTACATTTACAATTCCTCCGGCATCGAAGGATAGCATTGTGAGTTACTATGTTGGTGCATACAGTAGCTTAGGCTTGGTAGGATATTATCCTGATCCAACGATACCGCGCTTCTACCGTGTCCGTGATGGTGGTATTTCAATTTTCGATGTCCAATATACTCCGTACAGTAATGGGTCGACTGGATACTTTAACGACACTGTCACTGTGAGCGGGATTGTTGTTGCCGATACGACTGACATAAAAGATGTTGCCAGCAACAGACCGCGTATTTTCATTGCATCAAAATCAGGCGCGTGGAATGGAATTCCAATTTACGGAACTAACGTAGGAGTTGGAATTGATGTATTAGTAAGAGGCGATAGCATAAACATCACCGGCATTGCGCGCGAAACCAATTCTCGTACAGTTATAGAAGTGACTGCGCTCAATTCAAAAGTTTCTGGCGTTGCCGTTCCCGCTCCAACTGTCGTCAGTATTTCCGGTGCTGGTTCTGTCAGTTACGAACTCAGCAATCCTCCGGTTGATGGGACGCCATTGTTTGAACAATGGGAAGGTGTGCTCATTCAAATTAACAATCCATACCTTGTCCAACGCAATGCAGATAACCCTGCAGGTACTGCGGCGAGCAGTTTTGGAGAATATTTAATCAGTTCTTCAAAGTACACAACGCCGACGGCACGTTATTTTGGTCTTCGTGTTGATGATAACGGAAGAAACACGTTTTATGCTGACACCTCTACGTGGGTGACGGGTACGACCGGTTATAATCGTTTGAGTTTCTCCCCGCCGAGAACAGATTTAATACCGCTTGGTGCAAAAATTTCATCTCTTGTTGGAATTTTAGACTATTCGTTCAGCAGTTATAAACTTGAACCGAGAAAGAATAGTGATTTCGGAACAATTACCGGCGTTATACAACGAGATGGTGAACTGGTTCCTGCGAAATATGAGTTGAGCCAGAATTTCCCGAATCCATTCAATCCGACAACCTCCATTCGTTATTCACTTCCTGTGAGCGGGGCAGTAACGATGAAGATTTTCAACATCCTTGGTCAAGAAGTCAGCACGGTTGTGAATACAGTTCAAAATTCAGGTTCGTACATTGTAAATTTTGATGCAACCAGACTTTCTTCCGGCGTGTATTTCTACGAGTTGCGCGCAGGTCAGTTTGTGTCGGTGAAGAAAATGATGTTGTTAAAGTAATTCTTTCTTTTTGATGCAAGCGGAGTTATACCGCTTCGCTTGCATCTAATTTTTTTAACGCAATGAAATACTCGCTCATTTCTATTTGCCTGTGTGCATTGTTCCTTATAGGAAGCTGTTCGAAGGAATATACCAGCCAGCCTAAACCGCACGCCGCACCGGATACATATCTGTCGCTTCGTCCTGATTCGTCACTTCGTCGTACGACAAGCCAACAGCATATTCACTGGTGGGGCATTGCTCCCGATGGTTTAGTGATCGGATATTTTATCTCCGTGGATAGTGTGCATTGGAATTTTACCACTGCCAATGATAGTATTTTTTCTCTGCGCTTAAATACCATTGATACAACCTATACATTTTTTGTCTCTGCGGTGAATAATTACGGCAACGGAAAATACGATTCTCAAACACCGTGGGGATCAGAACCGTTTACCGATCTCAACGGAAATGGAAAATGGGATGTTGGCGAGCCATATGTTGATATCGGTGATGTCGATCCGACTCCGGCTTCGCTGAAATATCCAATCAGCAATACTCCTCCGAAAGTTGCATTTGTGCTGAAATCTGATGTTCCTGAAACGACATATACCGTGGCAACGTTTCAATGGACCGGATCGGATCTTGATGGGATTGAGACAATCACCAATTATTATTATGCCATTGATGATACTCTTAATACTACTTCATGGAAAGAACTACCCGGTTCGGCAAGCAACGTGACGTTATTTAAAAAAGACGGATTGAACGAAGGAAAGCATATCTTCTATCTTCGGGCAAAAGATGTCGCCGGTGCACTCAGCCCGACAGTTCGGATGCCGGATACAACAAAGACATGGTACGTACGTGAACCCAAGGGCGATTTCTTGATTGTAAATGATATTCAATTTATTGATCCTCAAGCACCGGCAGAAAAAATTTATAAACAGATTCTGGACACACTTCTCAGCGGGCGGCTTGGTTCGAAGGATATTTTAAATATTAAAATCGGATCAAGTGCCACGAGCAGAGGAAAATTTGTTCCTGCGTTAATTAATCCAACATTTACAGAGACCTTAAAGCTCTTTAAATACGTTTTTTGGTTTGGCGACAACACACCGAGTCTTGAAATTGCACAGACGAGCATTCCTGATTTTTTAAAAGCCGGCGGCAAAGTATTCTTTTGCAGTGGTTTTCCGGAAAATGTAAGCGGGCAGGGAAGCCTTGTGGATTTTGCACCGATCCAAAATGTTGAAAGCGGTTTTTTTGTTCAACGCTTGAATGCGAAAGATTCTCTGTTGGCGGCACAGGATATCTCATATCCCACGTTGATGCGTGATACCTTGGGATCGATTTATACATTTCCACGCGGCATCATTCCAAAAATTGATGCTGATATAATTTATCAGATGCAGTCATCGTCCCGCTGGACGGGGCAGCCGGTGATGGGTGTGCGCGGAAAAGATCCGTCTACGCAAAAACCGAATTTTATTTTAGTGGCAGCATTGCTTCACCGATTTGGTACGCCGCCGAATAATCTGGCGGCATTATTCCGCAAAGTCTTTGCCGATGAGTTTGGAGTGCAATGATGAGAGATAAAAAAATACATCTCCTCCTTCTTGGGTACATCGTAAGTATCATGATGTGTTCATTATTGTATGGCCAATCAAAGGGAACGATTAAAGGAAGAATCATCGATGCAAAAACGAATGACGGCCTTCCTTCGGTGAATGTAAAAATTAAAGGGACGTACTACGGCGCTGCATCCGATATGGATGGAAATTATACCATTCCAAATATAAATTCCGGGAGCTATACAATAGAGTTTGCTCTGCTGGGATATAAAACCGTTCAGCGGACCGATATCCGTGTACCGGAAGGGGCTATTTTGGTCATTGATCAAAAAATGGACGAAACTGTTCTTTCGCTCGGGCAGGAAGTAGTTATTGTGGGTGAGAAACCATTATTTAATCCCGACCAGACGTCAAGTATTCGTACGGTCCGCTCGGAAGATATGAAAGTGACACTCATTGAAAATGTGAAAGATGTTATCACTCAACAGGTGGGTGTAGTACAAACTGATAATGAAATTCATATTCGGGGTGGACGCACAAGTGAAAATGCGTACTTGTTGGACGGCGTTTCAATTCAAGATCCTCTTGCCGGAACAGGGTTCGGCCTTCAATTAAGTGCCGATGCCATAGAAGAAGTGCAGGTTATTACCGGCGGATTCAATGCAGAATATGGCCAGGCGACATCCGGAGTTGTGAATGTTACGACCAAAGAAGGGTCAGACAAGTATACCGGAAGTTTAGGATACAGGAGAGATCACATCGGGATCAGTGAAACCATATTTAGAAATTTTAATACCGATGCATACGACGGCTCGCTCAGCGGTCCAGAACCAATCACAATGTCACTCCTGCCAAGTTTAGATATTACCATTCCCGGAACGATGACTTTTTTTGGAAATTTTTCAGGGAACATCTCTGATGGATATACGCGGCGTGTTGAAATTATAAAAAATGGATTGCCCACCGGGACATATCGCAGCATCACGGCAGACCAATTGAACTCTTCTATCTTCGGAGGAACTCGGTTTGCTCCGCGGACTGATAATAGTTGGTTTGCGCTGGGAAAACTTACCTGGCGCATTTCTCCATTAATGCGCTTGACGTATTCATATAATCATTCGGTTTCGATCAATCAGAATTCACAATCGCTTCAAACTAATTTGGAATACGTTGAAGCCAGTCCGGGTTATCAATTTGAATTCCAAAATATTTTAAATAATGCAAATACGTACACGCACGACAATCAGTTTCAGAGCATTGGTTGGACGCATACACTCTCCAACAAAATGTTTTACGAATTGAAACTGTCGCATTATTTTACTCATCTTCGGGCAGATGCAAACGG
>JAQUOA010000069.1 GCA_028749215.1 Bacteroidota bacterium | reverse complement strand
TCGGTTTGTTCATGGGGACGAGGAAAATACGATTTGGAATAAATTTCGATCGTCGGGAAACGGTGCCCGATGCCGACGTACGCAATGGCGGTATCGTTTTCTGCGAAGATGAGATTATACTGCGAAGCAAAATTAGCTCCAAGCTCGTTAAAGACGTTCGGATCTTCCCGAACCATTTGCACCTGATCATTGATCGATGCACCCCACTCATCCAGTCCGCACACTTGTTTGTGAAGATGATCGACCGAGGCACCTGCCGGATGAAGCCAATTCTGAAAAATGCTGATGTACCGGATGTAACGATTATACTCCAGCATATTTCTCATTGCATCAATCGTAAATTTGAAATATTGAAAATGTTCTTCCGGCGTAAACTCGCCTGACGAACGGAGCTGTGTTTCATTTTGCGCCGAATCGAGATAGTGCGACTTGGCAATTATCAATTCATGACATCCGCCGAAAAAAGCATCGATCATATTCAATTTATCGAATGCCGCTTTGCGTTTAATTTCATCTTCTGTTTTTCCCGCCTGCTGCAGTTTGTAACGAATGATGGCGTTGAGATGTTCGGTTCCTTTGGGATTGGTCATGTACGCGTCACGCCATGAAGAAAGAGCCGCGTTCAATCGATAGTTATAATTTTTTTTCCAATAATCTATGGTGACAATTTCAAAAAGATTTCCGGTCCGGCGAAATTCTGCAGCACTGTTGTAGTATTGGTCTGGAGGGAGATGGTACACTGTTTCGTACCGGTCGTTAATTTTTATGAGGCGAGATTTTTCAGGAGGCACCTCAAAGTATCGCGTTTTGCAAAAGCTGCAATAATCTTCCACGTCTTTTTTTTGGAGTGGAACTGCGTTCGCCGGGTGCTCGTTGGAAATTGGTTTGTTGCCGCGCCCGGGAACAGCCCACACTTCGGTTCCGGTGAAAGGATTAATTTGCTTCACCGTTCCATCCGGCATAATGTTGTAGTACGAAGTGTAGTTGCGTGGGAACATGAGGGTGTTCCTTATGGTGTTTCAACCATCTGAAATGTGTAGACTTTTGATGGTTCGATTAAACTTTCGTTGCCGCCTTCAACATTTGTTGTACTTTTTTCGGCGAATCGGCTTCGGCATAAAAACGAATGAGCGGTTCCGTGCCTGATGCACGAATGAGCATCCATCCGTTTTTTATGAACAATTTCACCCCGTCAGTCGTGTCAATCTTTGTCACTTCAAATGAACCGACCTTCTTTGGTTTTGAATTGAAGAACTTCATCACTTTATCTTTTTCCGATTGCGTGAGATGCTTGTCAATTCGACCAAAATGATGCTCGCCGAATTCATCGAACAATTCCTTAATAAGCTCGCTCAATTTTTTTCGCCGCACAGCCATTACTTCAGCGAGAAGGAAACCGATAAAAATCCCATCGCGCTCAGGCAGGTGACCTTTCACTGCGATGCCACCGCTCTCTTCACCGGCAATGATAATATCTCTTTCCGTCATCAATTTGCAGAGATGCTTGAAACCAACAGGGGTTTCGTGCAGTCGGATGTTGTATTTATCGCACATCTTGGCAATAATATCGCTGACTGACAGTGACTTCGCCACCGCGCCGCGAAAATGTTTTCTCTCGACAAGATATTTTAAGAGAATGGCAAAGATGCGGTGTGAATCTACAAAGTTTCCTTTTTCATCCACCGCACCGATACGATCTGCATCGCCGTCTGTGGCAAATCCCATGTGATATTTTCCAGAACGCACTTCAACGCTCAGCTCTTCAACATTTTGCGGCAGCGGCTCGGGATTGGTCGTGCCGAATGACGGATTGTAGTCACTCCGAATCGTCCCAATCTTCGGCAGGAATAATTCCGGAATACCCATACCGGCACCATGCATAGCATCGTGAATAATTTTAATTCGAGTCGCCTTAATAAGATCGAATTCAATTTTTGTTTTGAGATCTTCCACATAAATCTTCGTCAGATCGATAAATTGAATCTGTTTATTTTTTACTAATTCGTCGAACGGTGTAAGTTCTATTGGAAGCGTGGTGACGTCCTGAAGCGGGGCAAGTTCTTTTTCAACTTCCGCAACCATTTCGGGATGTGCCGGACCGCCAAAATCCCCCTTAATTTTGAATCCGTTGTACTTTGCCGGATTATGGCTTGCCGTAATCACCACTCCGCCGGCAGCTTTTTTCTTTACCACACCGAGAGAGACCATTTGTGTCGCCGCTATTTTCTCGGATAGTAAAACCTTCACACCGGCTGATGCAATCACTTGAGCGGATGCCTGAGCAAATTCTTTTGACAAAAATCGCGCATCGTAGCCGATGACTACACCGTTCTTTGCTTTAGGGTGATTTTTAAAATAGAGCCCCGTTGCAAGGGCAACTTTTTGCACGTTCGCGAAAGTGAAATCTTCCGCGATTACTCCGCGCCAGCCGTCAGTACCGAATTTAATTTGAGCCATAGTTTTTTCTACATAGTGATTAAAAGTATTTCACGCAAAGCCGCAATGAGATTTCAAAATCTTCTTAGCGGCTTTGCGTGATAAAAAATTATCTTTTTACATTAAACGCATTCATGCCCGCGTACAATCCGTTCGTGTCGAGTTCTTCTTCGATGCGAAGCAGTTGATTGTATTTTGCAATACGATCTGTGCGAGAGGTTGAGCCGGTTTTAATTTGACCTGCATTGGTTGCCACAGCAATGTCAGCAATCGTTGCATCTTCGGTTTCACCAGAGCGATGGCTGATGATGGCTGTGTAGTGAGCCCGTTTTGCCATTTCAATGGCATCAAGTGTTTCGGTTAATGTTCCAATCTGATTTACTTTGATCAAAATGGAATTGGCAACACCCTGCGCAATGCCTTTGCTTAAAAATTCTGTGTTGGTGACAAACAGATCATCGCCGACCAATTGTGTTTTGTTTCCGATGGTATCGGTAAGAAGCTTCCATCCTTTCCAATCATTCTCTGCCATGCCGTCTTCCAAAGAAATGATAGGATAATTATCCACCCACTTTTTCCAGTATGCCACCATTTGTTCGGCGGTTAATTTTTCCTGGGTCGATTTATAGAAGAGATACTTCCCATCTTCCTGATACATTTCGCTTGCCGCAGGATCAAGTGCAATGAAGACATCTTCCCCCGGTTTGTAACCTGCTTTTTCAATTGCTTCCATAATTACTTGGAGCGCCTCTTCATTCGATTTCAGGCTTGGAGCAAATCCGCCCTCATCACCAACTGCAGTGTTGTACCCTTTTTTCTTCAACACACCTTTCAGCGTATGAAAAATTTCTGCCCCCATACGTAGTGCTTCAGCAAATGTCGGAGCGTTCACCGGCATGATCATAAATTCTTGGAAGTCCACATTATTATCAGCATGACGGCCGCCATTGATGATGTTCATCATTGGTGTGGGAAGTGTTTTTGCATTCGTCCCGCCGATATGACGATACAAAGGAATGCCGAGATAATTTGCTGCTGCTTTTGCAGTTGCGAGCGACACAGCCAGCATGGCATTCGCACCGAGTTTTCCTTTGTTGTTGGTGCCGTCGAGTTCAATCATCACTTTGTCGATTCCGACTTGATCTTGAGCGTCGAAGCCAATGAGTTCTTCCGCGATAATGTTATTGACATTCTCTACTGCTTTTAAAACACCTTTACCCTGGTAACGATTCTTGTCATCATCGCGCAGTTCAACCGCTTCATGTTCGCCGGTGGATGCACCGCTGGGAACAGCCGCTCGTCCTATGGTTCCATCTTCAAGCTCAACATCTGCTTCAACGGTAGGATTACCGCGTGAATCCATAATTTCGCGTGCCCAAACATCTGATATAATAGACATATATACTCCTGATTTTCTTTAGAATTGTAATATTAAATGATGTGAAAAACTTGTAGTGCACCAATTAACCGAAAAATTGCCGAAAATGCAAAAAGAGAATTTTATGTAATGTTCTTCCGTTTTTCAGCTTACCACGTTCAAAAATTTATCATCTCTTTGCATCGTCCCAATTAAAAATTGCGCTTTGCATTCTAAATTTGTAGCTTCGCAGGCAGAATCAATCATCACCGTTCATCAATCAACTTTTTTAAGGAGGCTGTATGAATCAGGTAAAGGTTAACTACCTTGCAGTTGCTGTCGCTTCAATTGCTATGTGGGTTTTAGGAATGGTGTGGTACACGGCATTAGGCTCTCAGTGGATGGCGTATAATAGTCTTACCACAGATATGACGAAATCTTTCAGCGGCGGAGCGATGGCAGCAGCATACGGCGGAGCATTCATCAGTTACTTCATTGCATTTTATTGTTTTACGTATGTGATGCATGCTTTTCAGGTGAACGATATTAAAGGCGGGCTCCAAGCGGCTTTTTGGTCATGGCTTGGATTTACCGTAACGGCTTTGTACGTCTCCAATGCGTTTGCGATGAGATCGTTCGGTTTAACGTTGATTGACGGGGGTTATTGGCTTGTGGGCTTTTTAATCGGCAGCGTTATCTTAGTGAAGATGAAAAAGAAAGAGACACCGGCGCAATAAATTCTTTGAAATTTCGGTACTGGATCAATTTAATTTTATAATACGTAGATCTCACAGGTTTTAAAAACCTGTGAGATCTATAGTTGGCTCTCCATTTATTTTTTCTCAATTGTTCTCCCCGCAATATTTTTCTACATTCGTGTATGAACATTCTTCTCGCCCCAAACGCTATGAAAGGTTCACTCTCCGCCACTGCGATCGCCGGAATTCTCGCCAACACATTGCAAAAAAAATTTCCGTCAGCATCCATTGTATCAATACCAATCGCCGACGGCGGCAACGGCACGCTCGATTGTTTAATGAACGCCCTCGGCGGAATTGTCTTTCATAGAGAAGTGACCGGACCAATTCCATCAATGAAAGTGCAGGCACGATTTGGAATAACAAAAGACAATATCGCCATTATCGAATCTGCCGAAGCGATTGGGCTGCACCTTCTTTCACCCTCAGCCGAATCAATTGCGCAGTCAACTTCGCGCGGCGTCGGAGAATTGATTGTAGAGGCGGTGCATCGGCATTGCAAAGAAATTTGGATCGGTCTCGGCGGAACAGCCACCAACGACGGCGGCGCCGGTATGGCAAGAGCGTTGGGCATTGATTATAGAGATGAGAGAAACCAAAGTTTGGATGAAGGATCACTATCTCTGATTCACCTCAAGAAAATCATGAATTATGAATTAAGAATTATGAAAGATGTGAAAACTATTCTCCTATCCGACGTAACAAATCCTTTGCTTGGCAGTCAAGGCGCAACATACACGTTTGCGAGACAAAAGGGAGCAAATGGAGATCAGCTTCCCTACCTCGAGGCAGCGTTGAAAAATTTTTCGGATGTGTTACAACATGATGTAAAGAAAAATTTTGTTCATGCCACCGGAAGCGGTGCGGCGGGAGGATTAGGATTTGGCTTGCTGACGTTCTGCAATGCCACACTTGTCTCGGGGATTGATTTTATTTTGGACACGATTCAATTCAACGAAAAACTTCACGTATGTGACTTTGTCATCACCACCGAAGGGATGCTTGACGAGCAAACATTGTTTGGGAAAGGAATCGCCGGAATTACTCAACGCGCCTCGCTCTATAAAAAACCTGTTCACACCTTTGCCGGCAGAATACTGGGTGACAAAGAAAAATTGAAAAAAGAACTCGGCTTGGCATCGCTTACAGAAATTTCTCCGCACAGCATGTCGACCGAAGAAGCTATGAAAAATGCCGGCCGGCTTTTAGCGGACGCTCTGTTTCACCATCAATTTCGTTTATAAAAATCGATTGTGTATACTATACCATGTTTTGTAATTAACGGATAATATTTTTCATTTTTCGGGAGGTTCTATGTTTTTCTTAGTGTTTATTATTATTGCCCTGGTTTCTTTTTTTGCATGGAGAGGATTTCGTACGAATCCCAATACAAAAGGATCGGCGAATATTTCAATCCTTGTTGCCGTTGGTGCAGGAGTGATTGCACTTTCCAATTGCTTTACGGTTATTCCCGCAGGAGCCGTTGGAGTTATTGATTTCTTCGGAACCGTTTCCGACAACACTTTGAAGTCGGGAATAAATTTTGTCAACCCTCTGGCAAAGATTGTTAAGATGTCCATCAAGACAACAGAGTTAAAAGAAGTCATGGATGTTCCTTCAAAAGAAGGTTTAACCGTACAACTGGAAGTCAGCGTGCTCTACCATCTCAACCCGGAAAAAGCTGGCAGCGTGTACAAAACTGTGGGTGAAGAATACGAAAGCATTATTTTGGAACCGCAGTTTCGTTCGGTCACACGCGGCGTTACCGCAAGCTTTGAAGCCAAAGCGTTATATACCTCGGAGCGTGAACATCTTTCAAAACTTATTATGGATGAAGTGGAAAAAATAACGGAAGAGAGAGGCATCATGGTTGAATCTGCCCCGCTGCGACGTGTCGGGCTGCCGGCAGGCCTCTCGTCATCAATTGAACAGAAGCTTCAAGCTGAGCAGGAAAGTCAGCGTATGCAATTTGTTCTGACCAAAGAACGGCAGGAAGCCGACCGCAAACGCATCGAAGCGCAGGGTATTTCCGATTTTCAAAAAATTGTCAACCAAGGTTTAAATTCTCAATTACTCACATGGAAAGGGATTGAAGCGACAGAAAAGCTGGCAAACTCGCCTAATTCCAAAGTGATTATTATTGGCGGAAAAGATGGTTTACCGCTAATTTTAGATACAAAGTAAACACTTTTCCATCCTTAACAAAAAAACTTGCGAAGTGATCACACGTTGCAAGTTTTTCTGTTTCGTATCTTGTTGGTGACTTGCAAAATCTTTATACTAGTGGCACATGATTTCTGAAAAGAAGACATCATCGAATGCTAAACGAGAATTTATCATCATTGTCCTCGCAGCTATTGCTGTTCTTATTCTCTCCATCAAATACCAGCTTAACGACCACCTTGTAAATTTTGCCATGCAGTATAGACAATTCTATCTCGACGAGTTTGTTTTGATGATGCTGACACTTTCGGTAATGTTTGGAATTTTTTCGTACCGACGGTGGAGGGAATTGCAACACGAAAAGATTAAGCACTCTACTGCAGAACAATCGTTACGAGAAACGGAACAACGAAGTCAGGCGTTGTTGACTACCATTCCCAATCTTACCTTCCGCATCAACCGGAATGGAATATATTTGGATTTTAGTACGGGCAATCCGGATGATTTGTACACTTCACAGGATCAAGTGATTGGAAAAACTTTAAAAGAGCGCTTACCTGCCGATATTGCCGAGTTGTATCAGCATCATATTGAACTTGCCTTGTCGACCAAAATCGTTCAAGCGTTCGAGTACGAATTATTGATTCAGGGATCGATAAAAAATTATCAAGCCCGCATGTTTGTCAGCGGAAAAGATGAAGTATTCGTCCTTGTCCGTAATATTACCGAATCTCAAGTTATTTCCGAAGCCCTGGCACAATCGGAAACACGATTCCGCGCTGTGGTGGAAAGTTTGAGCGAAGGTTTGGTGCTGACTGATCTTGAAGATAACGTGATATACATGAATCAGCGAATGACGGAATTGTGCGGCTGGACGATGGAAGAACTGCAGGGCAAGCCTGCGTATGCGTTTCTTCTTGCCGAACATCTTTGGCCGTTGCAAGAGCAGCGCAATAAAAGCCGCGGACAAGGGTTTGCTGAACGATATGAGCTGGAAATGGTTCGAAAGGACGGTACACATTTTTGGGCTGAAGTGTACGGTTCTCCTTTTCGCGATTCAAACAGACAAATTATCGGTTCCATCGGCACTATTACAGATATTACCGAGGCAAAATGGAATGAACGTTTGCAATCGGCATTGTATCGAATTACCACCCTCAGCCATGTTGCTGAAGACATTCAACAGTTATTTAAAAATATCCATGAAATTGTTGGAGAGTTGATGTATGCAAAAAATTTTTACATTGCGCTCCACGAACCGGTTCAAAACATGATCAGCTTTCCATACTTTGTGGATGAAGTGGATACGGCGCCTGAACCCAGGGAATTTTCTCATGGCTCCACTGAATATGTTCTTGAAACTGGAAACATCCTCCATGCACCCCAGCCTGTATTCGATCAACTGTCCGAACGCGGTGCACTGCGCCTCATCGGTGCGCCTGCCGTCGATTGGCTTGGTGTTCCTCTACGCTCGGGCAATAAAACATTTGGCGTACTAGTCATTCAAAGTTACGATCCAAAAATTATTTTTGGAGACAGGGAAAAAGAAATTCTCGTATTCGTATCGCAGCATATCTCTTCAGTGATTCAGCAAAAATTCGAAGAAGAACGATTTCGCACCATTTGGGAACATTCCGCCGACGGCATGCGTGTGTCGAATAAGAACGGTACGATTGTTATGGTCAATCAAGCGTACTGCACGCTTGTAAAAAAGAATAAAGAAGAACTCGTCGGCCAAACCGTGAACAGTGTTTATGATAGAGAGTATCTCTCCATAGAAGAAAGTGATGAACTCTACAGACAACGCTTTGCGACAAATACAATCAAATCCCGTGATGAAGTAGAAATTTTTTTGTGGAATAAGGAAACTTTGATTGTTGAAATTACCGCGTCGTACATTACGTTTGGAATTAATGAACGGATGTTATTATGTATCTTCCGCGATGTGACTGAACGGAAAAGACTTGAAGACCGGCTGTTGCATGCGCAAAAAATGGATTCCATCGGCGTGCTGGCGGGAGGCATCGCTCACGACTTTAACAATGTCCTTGCCATGATTCTCGGCTCCGCAGAACTGATAAAACACAAAGCACAAGAGTACCCCGAGATTTTAAAGTTTGCGCAAATGATCGCCTCTGCGTCCGAACGTGGTTCCAGTATTGCAAAACAATTGTTGATGTTTGCACGAACTGAAAAAGGCGTCCTTAAGCCAATCTCTCTCTCATCGGTGGTATTGGATGTGTGTCAATTATTGGAACATTCCATTCCCAAATCAATTAAGATCCAGACCAATTTTCTTACTGACAATGACATCATTAAAGGTGACGAAGACCAACTCCATCAAATTATTATCAATCTTGCGGTAAATGCACGTGATGCCATTGAAGTGCAAGCATTGAGCAATGGAATGTTGACGTTCACGGTAAAAAATGAAAGCGGCGATTCACTTCGCAGGCGGTACCACCATATTACCAGCGATGTATATGTCGTTCTGGAAGTGGCGGACACAGGAGCAGGCATGGATAACGAAACAATGCGGCGTATTTTTGAACCATTCTTCTCAACCAAAGCAAGAGGAAAAGGAACCGGTCTGGGCCTTTCTATTGTGCACGGCATTATGAAAAGTCACAACGGTTTCGTTGATGTAAAAAGCACCATCAGCCTTGGAACGACATTCTCCCTTTTCTTTCCTGCCACACGCACTGCGGTGCCGCTGCACGCCGAGCAAAAAATTTAAACGCTCACATACTCCGCTGATAATTCTTTTTTCCATTCACGATATCCCACAATCGCCAAGCCAAGATACACAGCATACAGGAATGCCGTAAAATATAATTCCTTAAATGTGTACATGGCGATAGAACCAATATTGACCACGACCCACAGGTGCCAATTTTCGATATATTTTCTCGCAATGTACCACTGCGCCGTCATGCTTAACACGGCAAGAAATGAATCAACGTACGGAAGTGCGGCATCGGTAAATTGGTGAAGTGCGTACCCTACAATGGCTGTGGCAAAGACAACAAAAACAATTGAGATAATGATGATTCTTCGTGAAATCCGCGATACCTTTAATTCGCTTTTTTGCTCTCCGCCGTACAACCATTCATACCAGCCGTACGCCTGAAGAACGATGAAGAACACTTGCAGCGCCATATCTGCATACAACTTCACTTCCAAAAAAATGAAAATGTAAATGAACACGGAGACAATTCCGAGCGGATAGCACCACACTTCCTGACGTGTCATCAAATAGACAGATATTAATCCGAGCACAACGGCGAGAGCTTCAGCAAGGTTCATTATTTTTTTATATGCGGGTGAATTTTGAAGAGAAGCAGTGAACCTTTTTCTACGCTCACGGTCACCGCGGTGCGTAATGCTTCGTTGCTTGATCCTTCGCGTACACCAAGTTCAAGCGATTCTTTTTTAAGCGGATATTTTAGCCCCGATGTTGTAATACCGCTGCACTTTCCCATAGGTACAAGAGAAATTTGCTGACCGATTGTTGCGGTAAAGCGGATTCTCTTTTTAATAATTTCAACAGTGCAGTGTTCATCAAAAAATTGTATCGGCAGCAATGAATGATATTTCAACAAAATGCTGAAGTTGGAGAGCGCATGGTCCGGTCGATCTCCCGTTGCTCCAACAATAGTTGCTGATGTATATCTGTTTGCAAGCAGATAATTGAGCGCTTTTTCTAAATCTGTGCTGTATTGATCGGCAACATGGATAATCGGCACTGAAGAAAAAAAATGACGTGTCTGCCGCGTAATTGAATCTAAATCACCGATGATCACATGCGGTGTAATTCCGAATGCGCGGGCTTTGTTGGCACCGCCATCCGCACAGATAATGAACGGCTTCTTCCTTAACAAAGGTAATAGCAGTTTCTTTGACGGCATTTCGCCATTGCAGATCACAAGTGCAGATTTGTTTTTCAATTTCATAATTTCATCGTTAACCCGATGAGGTAATTTCTTTCAGCCGCCGGATAGAATTGATTTCCTTCACCTGTTTGCGTATAGAGCGTGTTAAACACATTGCGTACTTCTGCTCGAATGCTAATCTCTGTTCCTGCTATGGTAGGAAGTTTAAACAACGATTCAAAATTTATAAGCGTATAAGCATCATTTTTATTGGCAGCATTTTTAAAGTTATCCGTATAAAATTCGCCGACGTACTTGATTGAAAGAAATGCGGATAATGCGTCATCTTGATAGCCAAAGCGAATATTTCCCATCATATCGGGAAACCCGGCAATAGGATTGCCGTCGAGTTTTTGTTGGTGCGTGTATGTTGTCGATCCCGATGTGCTGTCCTTAATCACCGTCGTTAATTTTATAATCTTGTTGGATGATAAAGAAATATTCCCGCTGAAGAGTAACGAGTACGGCAATCGCACTGTTCCATCCAATTCAAATCCGATGTGTCGTGTGCGATCCGCATTGCCGTAAATTGGACTGCCAAAAATATCAATCTGACCGCTCTTTACTAATTCATGAGTAAATTCCATCCAATAAACATTGACTGTTCCTGCCATCATGCTTGTTTTATAACCTGTGCCTAATTCCAGATCGAGCAATTGTTCGGGCTTCACAAGCGGAGAAGTGTAATCATACTGAATCACGCCGTTAGCCTGATTAAGAATTTTAAATTGCGGTGTTGCACCCGGATCCCAATATGCATCTTCAGCCGCATATAAATTTCGCAAACGTGGTTCGCGCGAAGTGTATCCGAAAGAAAAGTACGTATTCCATTCATCCGTAACATTGTAATTTATTCCTAAACGAGGATTTAAAAAATAATAAGGAACGCTGAGTGAATGATTCAAAAATCTTTCATTCTCAATTTTATATTCATTGTATGCAAGCTGAACATTTGCCATCACAGAGACGTCAACCTGCGGATGATAAATTTCCGTTGCGTACAACGATGCCATGTGTTTAATGCCGTCGTACTGATAGATACGATAATCGGGATCGTAGTTCGATGGTAGTCCTTCTCCGTAGGCGAGCCGCCCCCAATGCGTTCCTTTGTGATAACGATATTCTGCACCAATGGTGAGTTCACCATTTTCATGTTGAAGTTCGTACCGGGGCAGCCAACCCCATTGATACAAATCCACCGCTCCTCGGACAATTCCGTTTGTGATGTTCTGTGTTGTATTGAAACCATACGAATGGTTTATTCGAAGCATGCTGGTATCTGCCCACGATGCATCGTAATCATAGTAGCCGTGACTGTCGTAAAAGAAAACGGTATTGTTAATTTTTTGTTTATCCGAAATTTTCCATTCGTTTAGAATTTCATAGTGTGGCTGGTTGAATGCTTCTTTCTCCTGTGGACGTCGTGCATTCGTGTAAATAAAATCTCCCGTTTTATCGTCCGGATATCCCGTCAGATTCTGTCGCCGTAATTTTTTATCGCTGTTGACCGATTTTGATAAACCGTTGTACACCAATTGATCCTCCAGCGGGCCGCCAAAGAAATGAACGCGTGTCGTCATGTTATCACTCAGCATCAGCGCACCGAAGAAATATGCACCCATATCCATTGCTGATTGCGTTCGGTAACCGTTGGAATGAATTTTTCCAAGATGGCCGTAGAACATATACTTATTCTCAATCAATCCGGAATTAAATGTAGCAGAAAGTTTTTTCATCGTCATCGGCAATGATTGAGAGCTGTCCCCGTATTCCTGAAATCCAAACAATGATTCAAACTTCGCGTACGGCTGTGCCGTAAA
>JAQUOA010000277.1 GCA_028749215.1 Bacteroidota bacterium | reverse complement strand
CTTTTGGCGGTGCGCTCATCGTCGCTCTTTTCAATCAATCCTAAAGATTCAATTTCTCACCCTACGCCAATACCTTTTGCCGTGGTCGCGGCATATTCAAAGATTGGGAAAGGTAAAATTATTGTCATTGCCGATTATGATATTTGGTGGAATGGATTCCCTGATGACACAACAAGATCCGTCGGCATTTTAAGCGCAAAAAATTTTCGGTTTGCTTTCAACATCTTCGGTTCGATTGACAATTTGCTGGCGCAACTTCCTCAGCCGACTTCGCAAGAAGCCTATAAGATTATCAGCATTCCGTTCAGTTTTGCCGATTCATCCGTTGAAGCGTTGTTCAAAGATCTCGGTCCTCCGAATGATTTGGTTTGGCGGATGTTTGGCAGGTGGAATGAACAGAAGAGAGCGTACGAAGAGTTTCCCAAAGATTTTAAATTGATACGGCGCGGCGAAGGATACTGGCTGATCACCAAACAATCAAAGAAAATTAATTTTGGGACCGCATCCGCGCAAGGTTCGGAAGACGATTTTGAAATAAAATTACAACCGGGGTACAATCTCGTTGGCAATCCGTTTCCGTACAGGGTAAGCTGGGCTAATTCATTCCGTCCGTCCGGTGTGGAAAAAGTACTGTGGAAATTCGACAAATCCTTCGACACGACATCGGTATACATGGAACCATTCCAAGGATACTTTGTCAAGAATAGAGATTCTATTCCGCACACGATAAAAATCAGTTCGCTCGAAGTTCTTTCGCCCACAACACTGCCGAAAGAAACTCAACCAACGGTTCAGCTTCAACCGAACGAATGGAAATTGCAGTTGATTGCGCAAACGCCAAAGTCGATTGATGCCATGAATTATGTCGGCATGTTGGATAGAACAGCTAATACCTTGGATGACGAAGATATTTCTGAACCGCCAACAGCACCGACCGATTATGTTGCATTGTCACTCAAGAATACGACCGGAGCGCTTGCCGCCGACTATCGGGCATTTTCACCTCACGGTCAATATTGGGATGGAGAGATCGCAACGAGCGTTTCAAATGTGCCGTTCACTATTTCAATGAAAAAAGTTAGCGCCATGCCATCTTCATTTGGAATTTATTTGATCGATTTTTTGCAGGAGCATATTTATGATGTTACGCAAACGCTGTCGTATTCTGCCGCATTTAATAAAAAAGAGTACCGGAGAGCATTCCGATTAATTGTCGGGGATAAAGAATTTCTGGAAAAAAATACGGCAGGGATTCCCATTCTTCCGTTAGAGTACTCGTTGGATCAAAATTATCCAAATCCTTTTAACCCAACGACGTCGATACGGTACAGTCTGGCTCACAGTGCCAATGTGAAACTAGAGATTTTTAATATTCTTGGACAGAAGGTAAAAACGCTTGTCGAGAGTTTTCAACAAATAGGAACCTACACCATTCAATGGAATGGAGTGGACGAACAGCAAAAACCAGTGGCAACCGGAATGTATTACTATCGATTGTCGGCAAACGAATTTAATAATATTAAAAAGATGACGTTGATTAAATAGCTGGACAATCGATGAACCACGCCTTTTTTAACAAAAAGAAATAATTCCATATTGTGATGAAGAATATTTTTCCCAAACATCGTCCTTTCCATATTCTTGTGATTTTATTTATTACCTGTGGATTGCACATGCTCATCGCGCAAATGTCCAAACCTGGATATGATGAAAAATTATTGTTCAGAGGAATTACGGGGATTACCATTGGCGGAGTTCAACAGCAATGGACACTGAAAGATTCGGGAACATTCAATCAGCAGTCAGCGCCGATTTCCATTGCATTACCGATTGGCAACAGGATACTTTTTATGGCAACGAATTCGGTTGCATACACAAAGTTTGATACGACAAGAGTACAGGGATTTACCGATACACGCGTTTCATTATCATACATCCTACCCGGCGATAAATTTTGGCTTACTGCCGGTGCCAGCTTTCCAACAGGAAAGACTCAATTGGCATCACAAGAGTTACGACTGATGACAACAATTTCTCAGACTGCATTAGGATATCATGTGCCGGTGTTTGGCCAGGGATTAAACGGAAATCTCGGGTTAGCGTACGCAACATCGCTGGCACGCCGCGTTGTTATCGGACTGGGAACATCGTACTCGTACAAAGGAAAATATGAACCGATTACCGATGCAGGAAGTACGACGAAAATTGAATACGATCCAGGCGACGAGGTATCAGGAAATATTGGTTTGGACTATATAACGTTTTCAAAAACAGCTCGGGTGTCAATAGATATTACTGGGACATATTTTTTTGAAGACAAACTGAGCGGTCAAAAGATTTTTCAGTCAGGTTCTCGCATCATGGGATTTTTTGTGTACGCGCTAAAAGCTGGAGATGCCAGCCACATGTTGAATGTGCGTTCTCGGTACCGTTTGCAAAATACATTTTACGATGCAACAACCACCACCAAGTACGATGCCACATCCCAAGTTGAAGGGCAGTACACTTTCACTATCCCTTTGAATTCGTGGCTCGTCGGATCTGCCGTTGGCGAATTGAAATATTATACTCCTGATCAAATTCCTCTTGGAGGGGAAATTATTGAAACCGGAAAAGCCATCGTTGGTTCTTTCGGCCCAGATTTTCTTTTCATTATTAACGGCAGTATCATTACACCGATGGTGAATCTTCGATATTCGATGGGAACTGTTACGATCGATGGTGCGGCGAAAGATGTCAATGGATTTGAAGCAGGTATCGGACTTAAAATATCTTTTTGAAAAAATATCACTATATCTATCATAATGCTGGAAGGATAACAGTATGAAACGTTCACTTACATCGTTTGGAGTTGTTGTGTGGTGCGCTGTGCTTACATTCTGTTTTAGTTCGACGTCATCAGCGCAGGCAGGCAACGCTAAAACGATTGCAGTACTGTATTTTGAAAATAACAGTGTTGTCGATAAAGATAAGCTCGATCCATTAAAAAAAGGATTGGCGGATATGATGATCACCGAGATGTCGAAAATCAAGGGAATCAAAGTTGTTGAGCGGCAGAGAATTCAATCGATTATTGAAGAACTGAATTTGAGCGAAACGGATATGGTAGAGAAATCCACGACGCAAAAGATGGGAAAAATCCTCGGTGCCCAAGTGATGCTCTTCGGAGGGTTTTCCAATCTCTTTAACGATAAACTTCGCATCGACATTCGCATCGTCCGCACAGAAACTGGCGAAACGTTGAAAGCGGAAGAAGAGACCGGTGAGCTGGACGAATTTCTTACTATGCTTCAATCACTCGTAAAGAAAATTGCATCCGATCTTGAAGTAAAATTGAGTTCAGAAGATGCCGACCGGCTTGAGGCAACCAAAGACG
>JAQUOA010000068.1 GCA_028749215.1 Bacteroidota bacterium | reverse complement strand
TCCTAAAAGTAATCTTCGTAACTTGTTGAAACTAATGCAATTATATGGAATTACTGCTCAAATGTCAAATATCGAGTTAAATAAAAACTTAGTCTAAAAAAGAGAAAAATGATGTCCTATTGTTACCAAGTATATGCCGCTATTTTCCGACAACCGCTCCTTCACCTTTAATTTGAATAACAGTCTTCGGCTCGGTTACAGTATTAGGGTCAAATGTTTTTCCTTCTTCCTTGGCTTGTTCTTCGCCAATTTTCAAAAGCTCTTCTTTGGAATATTTTTTTACAGACAAAATACCTTCAGCAACAACATATTGTCCGTTAATCTCCATTGGAAATACAATAACGCCGTCATCAACTTTAAACTGAATTGATTCATTCCCTTTGACGTTTCCTATTTTAATCCAGCACCCGCGCTTTTCACACACATCAATAATCGTACCTTCAACTTGAATTTTCTTTCCATCAAATTTTTCAGGATTAGAAAGAACATCTGAAATTTTTGTTTTCTCTTTTACTGTAAGCTCTTTGCCGAATTTCCGTTTTGTTTCGGCGTCGGTTGTAAGAATCAGAAACAGCGTCACGATGATAAACACGAATGTTTTTTTCATAAGAGTCTCCTGTCTTGTATGTATAAAATAAAAATGCCCCTGAATACTATCAGAGGCATGCATTACATGAAATGACAGACAAGTTTACGGTGCTTGCTTGTACATCGTCATAATGTACGCTGCAATTGAGTCTGCCTCTGCCGGTTTTAATCCTTGATTCGGCATTGCCGGAAATGCCGGATTCATTTTTTGAGGGCTGAGAATGAACGATAATAATTTAGCGCGATCGCTTTCATACTTCGGCAGAACATCTTTATACGCCGGTCCTATTTTCTTTTTCCCAAATTCATGGCACGCAGAACATTTTGCTCCAAATATTTCACTGCCCGTTACTACTTTAAGATTGATCCCCATTTTCGCCAGTAATTCTTCATGGTATTTGTCGTACTGATACGCCAGCATCATAGACTGCTGCTGGGTCGCTCTTGAAAGAGCAGAGTTATCTTGAATACTATTGCTTAAAAAAACAAAGATGATGAGGAAAAAAGCATTAGCTGAATATACAGGATTGAATTCTTTGATCATCCCGTACACAAAATGGATGATAATGAACAACAAAAGAATACCAAAGAATGCAGCACCAAAAAATATTCCGGAAAGCCCACCGTTAGGATTGGATAGAACCGACAATGCTATGAAAATAGGCTGAAGTAAAATTGCCACAAGCGCTAACGTAAGCAATTTATTTTTCAGGTATTCAGTGTATTCACTTTTTAAATTTTTGATTCCGCCTTGCCAGCTGAAAGTAAAGTACAGGGTTCCCAACGCGGTAAGGGTGAACGAAAGAAGAACAAACTGCACAAGGCGAATAACGACATCGAGTGTAAATAGTAACTCAATCACTGATCCTACAACCTCCCACTGCGCGGGGTCTGCTGCGTGAGTTGTTCCAGCAAGAAACAATGCCATTGAGACAGCCAAAAACAGCACAGCATATTTCCCTGACGTGTGTTTGGTTTCAACCGCTTCTGTGCGGACGTTTTCAACTTCTTCATTTTTTTGAGAGACATTCTCAAGCACACTGCTCAATTTTAACGCTGCATGATAGGAAGAAGCAAACACTGTACCGGCGGCAAAAATACACGCTCCCCATGTCAGCAGACTTACACTCATGGCTGTTGTGCCTTGCAGTAATTGAGCGTACGCAAAGACTATTGCCATATACGGAACGACGCCAAACAGGAACAAAATACTTTTGTTCGGCAAGATATGTTCAAGGATATCTTTTGAAAGGTTCACAGCATAGGCATCGCTGTGTTTCCGTCCAAAGCGCCCATAATACAGCGAAAGCACTAAGGCGCCGAAAAGATAACTAACAAACGGCAGGAAGATGATATAGACAAAGTTCAACACAAAGTGCAGAACGGTAATCTCACCTGCTGACTGCGGCAACGCGATCTGTTTCAGAAAATCCATTGTTCTTTACACCACGGTTTAAAGGTTATTTTTTCAGTTGTAAAACAAGTGTCGGCTGTACGCCGGCTTTTTTAGAAACTTCGGCAAACCACGCATCAAAATCTTTTTGCTCCATCACTTGAACGGCCGAATACATCTTGGAATGGTTGAGACCGCAGTATTCCGCACACGCAATATCATATCGTCCGACTTTATCGGAGCGAAACCATAAGTTATTGTTTTTGTTTGCATACACATCTTTCTTAATGCGGAATGCCGGAACATAAAATGCGTGGCTGACATCCATCGATTTCAAATCAACTTTAACCGCTTTACTGACCGGAACGTACAATGTATCGGTCTTCACGCCGTTCGGGTACTCAAAACTCCACTGCCACATCCGAGCCGTCACGCGAATATCAATGGCATCTGCCGGTATGGCGCGCATATCCTTGTAACCTACCCATCCAAAGTAGAACATGCTCATGAACAACAGGAATGGAATAGCTGTCCACAAAATTTCCAGTGTAAGGTTCCCTTCGATATTTTTCGGCACAGGATTCCGTTTTCGGCTGTATCGGATAACGAAATACACCATGGTCACGGTGATACCGATGAGCACAATGAGCGATAAACCTGCGATATACAGAAACACTGCATCAACGTTATCAGAAAAATTTGACGCTGACCTGAACATTCACTACCTCACAAAAGAATAATCGAGAAACGTAAGTGAAACAAAAATTGCCAAGGTTATCAAGGCAACAGAAATAAAAATTTTAAATACAATATCTTCGTGCCTCAAGTGCATGAAGTAATTGAGTACGTACCACGATTTCACCGATGCAATCACGAGCGCGATCACAACGGTCCAATTCCCTAAATTAATTCCTGACACTGACACCGTGATACCCGTAAATGCCAGCAGGGAAAGCCAGACAAAAATATATTTGCCGTAGTCGACAACATGAACATTTTCTTGTGAATGGTGATCGCTCATCAATGGCCTCTGAAATAAAATCAATGAATCAGATAAAATAACGGGAACAGGAAAATCCAAATCAAGTCGACCAAGTGCCAGTAGAGCGCGGCATTTTCCAGTTTTACATACGCCGTTTGGTTGACCGTACCGGTTTTCATAAATACCAATACGAATACAAAAATCGTTACGCCGACGATCACATGCAGGGCGTGCAGTCCGGTCATGACATAGTATAAGCCAAAATAGAGAATCTCCCCTTCCGGCCTCATCACCAATTCCTTGGAGCCGGGATAAATTCCGTGATGAATCTTCGCACTCCACTCAAAAAACTTATTCACCATAAACGTGCCGGCAAATAAAATTGTCACGACAATCAGCGACATGGAAAAACGAACGTTTCCTTTTTGCAGAGCGGTGATTGACATCGCCGCCGTCATGCTGCTTGTCAAAAGAATAATGGTGTTGAGCATACCTATCGTGGTATTTAATTCTTGCGCGGCCAGATGAAATTCCTGTTGATGCATGTACCGATAGACCGCATAGACAATGAAGAGTCCGCCGAACAATATCAATTCGGTGAAGAGGAACAACCACATCCCCATGCGTGAACCGTAGTCGTCGCGGTGCGCAACGTGTGTGTGTGCAGTCGAACTCACTTACTGTGCCTCCTTTGCAGCCGGAATTTCAAATTGAGAATAATCATACGGGCCTTTTTCAATTGTCGGGATGGTATGGAAGTTTTCCAAAATCGGCGGCGACTGTGTAGTCCATTCAAGCGTTGCTCCACCCCACGGATTTGCGGGAGCTTTTTTCCCGCGGCGCATTCCGACAATTAAATTGGTGAACATTATGATTAAGCCGAGAATGAGGATCCACGAGCCAATAGTTGACGCAACATGGTACGGTTGAAACTCAGGAAGATAATCATAGTAACGGCGCGGCATTCCAAGGTACCCCATGATGAACATCGGGAAGTACAACGCATTGTAGCCGATGGTGGTAATTGCCCACGCCCAGGTTGCAACTTTTTTGTTGTACATCCTGCCGAACATTTTAGGAAACCAGTAATGCATGGCGGCAAAAATTCCGAATCCTGTCCCGCCGAACATCACGTAATGGAAATGCGCCACCACGAACGATGTATCCTGCAAATGGATGTTCACGGAAAGCGCGCCGAGCATTAATCCGGTAAAGCCGCCGATGGAAAACTGAAAAATGAATGATAAGACGTACAAAAATGGAGGATCGAGTTGAATCGAACCTTTGTACATTGTTGATACCCAGTTAAATATTTTTATCGCACTCGGAATAGATACGGCGTACGTAAGGAATGAAAAGACAAACTGCGCCGTATCACTCATGCCGGCAGTAAACATGTGATGCGCCCACACCAGCGAACCAAACAATGCGATGGCAAGGCTTGAAAATGCAATGAACCTGTATCCAAAGATAGTGCGGCGTGCGAAGACAGGAATAATTTCTGATACGATACCCATTGCCGGAATGATCATGATGTACACTGCAGGATGGGAGTAAATCCAAAATAAGTGCTGGTATAAAACCGGATCACCACCAAGGGCAGGATCAAAAATCCCAACACCAAGGAAGCGTTCAACAATGACAAGCGCCAGTGTAATTCCGATAATAGGAGTTGCAAGAATTTGAACCCATGCTGTTGCATATAATCCCCAGACAAACAATGGCATCTTAAACCACGTCATACCAGGAGCCCGCATACGGTGAACCGTTGTCACAAAATTCAGTCCGGTAAGAATGGAAGAAAATCCAAGAATGAAAGCGGCCGCCAATGCTGGAATGACATTGGTTGTTGTTCGCACAGAGTACGGTACATAAAATGTCCACCCCGTATCGGCGGAACCTCCTGGTAGCATTGTTGAAATAACGGCAATGAGCCCGCCAGTGATAAACAAATACCATGAAAACAAATTTATTCTCGGGAAGATTACATCCTTCGCACCGATCATAATCGGTAAAAAGAAATTTCCAAAGACGGCAGGCAATCCGGGAATGATGAAGAGGAAAATCATGATGATGCCGTGCAGCGTAAACAATTGATTGTACATCTGCGGGCCCATGATTGTTCTGCCGGGCGCAATCAACTCCAAGCGGATAAGAAATCCGAAGACGACCGCAACGGAGAAGAACGTCATCATCGAGAAGAGATATAAAATTCCGATCCGCTTATGATCGACAGTGAGTAACCACGAAAGAATACCTTTGTATTTATTCGTTGAAACTTCTAAGAAACTTGGTTCTATTTTATCGGCGGGTCCTGCAACATTCACCATACGCACTTACCTTACGATTGAACTTTTTTGGGTTTAACAGTTAAATACACAACAAAGACTGCTGCAAATAAAATAATGACCGCACCGGAAACTCGTGTCACATTAAAAATATACCGACGTCCTTCGGGATTGTAGCTGTAACAGTACTGCAACAATTTTGTAATTGTCGGACCGGTACGTCCTTCACTTGCTTCAGTCACCGCCATTTTCACATCAAACGGAAGATACTGCGTTCCATACAGATACCGAGCAATTTTTCCCTGGGGACTGATAACGATAATTGCACCTGCATGAAGAAAATTATCACCTTCGCGCTTGAACATAAATCCTGACGCATTGGTTAACTGGCGAATCGATGCGCTATCCCCGGTCATAAATTTCCACGATTCGCCAGGAATTTTTTTATTCAACAAAGTAAAGTAGTTGTCACGTTTCGCATGTGCTAATTCCGGTTTCTCACGTTCATCAAAGCTGACAGTAACAATTTGAAAATCCTTTCCCATCTCCATGTCAATGTGGTTGACAATCGCCGTGAGCTCCGTCAGAATCGGACTGCAAATACCGGGGCATCGAAAGTAGACAAAATTTAAAATAGTCGGCTTCTTCACGATGTCTTTTAAGGCTACGAGGTATCCATTCTCATCGTAGAACTCGAGATTGAGCGGAATCGTTTGCCCTATCTTTTCGTCGATGCCGATCTCAATTTTTTTTGCCAAATCGTCTGCGGACATGATGCACACATTTAACATCATCAACAGCACTAATTTTTTCATAGAATAATGCCCCTTCCGTCTCGGTGGTAATGCCGATCATCAGAACGACTTAACTCTTCTTATCCTTATTCACTTTTGACAGAAACGAATACAACGCGTTCCATTCTTCATTTGAAAGCCGCGCCACAGATGCTTTGAATCCAATTGTTATCGGATCGGAAGTAACCGACTTAATAAAGTCATCCAGGTTTTTGCCTTTTGCCGACAACGCCACGGTGACAATCTTACCTTGATTTGCGCTGACATTCATTGCTATTTTTGCGCCAAGCTCTTCTTGCGTTGTCGATGCCATGCTGGAGCAAAATTCTTCAACCGTCTTTACATCATTTGAACATTCTTGAGCTTTCAATTGCAACGCAAGCTTAATCGGTATTTGTGCTGGAAGCTGTGTTCCTTTGGAAAGGCTGTAGACTCTTTCAAGATCAAGCAGATCTGACAAACTATCGACGGGAAAATCTGCAGCAAATGTCCTAATAAAATGGATGATGGCAAAACGGTCGGCAGCCGGTGTGTAATTGAATGCCGGCATTCCGCTGGTTAAAATTCCATCCTGCAATGTTTTATAGATCTGTGAAATCTTGCGCCCGTTTTTCCATCCAACAGAAGAATGAAAATTTCTCGGCTTGATCGTCATAGCCGCAGCACTTACGCCGTCCCCCATCCCGTTGTCACCGTGGCACGACACGCAATTTGTTTTGAAAAGAAGAGCTCCTTTGTCAATCAACGATTTGGATGACACTCCTACTTCTGTAACATTGACGGGGGCAATCAATGCGCCGCGCTGCATCGGTATATCTTGAACAAACTGGGCTGAGTCGGCCAACACAATGGGTGTCGTTTCGTTTCGTGTTATCGAGTTAAAACTCAGAATATAGTACGCGCCGATTATTCCACCAATGAAAAGAAAATAAATATACGACAAGCCAAACAGCCTGATCGGATTTTTCAGGAGTTCTTTAAAATCTATTTCATCTTTATAGCGCATACGTTTAGAAACCTTGTTAGAGACGAAAATCAATACCGCGTTCCAATTTCGGATCTCCAATCGGAACCATATTATATTTTTTGGATTGTATTGCAAATACAACGATGATGAGTCCAAGAGTCAGCATCGGAAATGCGAGTTCATGGAAACTGAATACTGGAGAGGCGTGAAACGTCGGCATCACCATCCAGTACAAATCCAGGAAATGCGCTGCGATGAGGAGTAACGCCGTACGTTTTAAATTACCCTTGTTCATTTTTGACGGACGCGATACCAGCATAAAGTAGGGAATCCAAAAATGAAACAATGCCAACGCTGATGAAATATATTCCCAACCGTTTTTCCAACGCGCGATGAACCAAAAATTTTCTTCAGGAAGATTTGCGTACCATATCAGCATAAATTGGCTAAAGGCAATGTACGCCCAAAATGATAGAAGGGCGAATAGAAGTGCCCCAAAACTATAGTAATGATCCTCCGTTATTCCTTTAAAAAAGTATCCTTTTTCAGCAAGAGAGACCACAAGGTATGTAATTACTGATAGTGTGCACACAATCGAGCCAATGAAGTAATAAACTCCAAAAATAGTCGAAAACCAATGAGGTGTAAGGCTCATCAGCCAGTCAAATGCAAAGAGTGAAATTGAAATCGCATAAACAGGAATGAATACCGCGGCAAATTTGATATTTATCGACGTGTGTTTTTGATCGTGGTTTAGATCCTGCACAAATGAGTGCTTCCGGAAGACAAGATAGAACAACATCCAAATTGCCATCATAACAGCAAAACGAATGGTAAAGGAATTGACATTTAAATACGATGCTTTCCCATGCAACACTTTGTCTGACGTAACCACATCAGTATGCGTCCATTCGAAAAGATTGTGCATGTTCATGAAGAGTGGGATGGCAAGGATGATCAACAACGGCAGCGTTGCCGCTAAAAATTCTGTCACTCTCCGGAACGGCGTACTCCAGACTGCACCAGCAATGTATTCCAGTGCAATGAAAAATACCGCACCAACAGATACGCTGGCAAGAAACGTGAACCCAATAAGATTGTTCTGTACTGCCCGCTGTGCGTCCGTTATATACGAAATCCCAACCAAGACAAGACCGAGCATCGTCAATACCCACCCAAGTTTCACCAGGCTGGATGGCAATTCCTTTTTCGCAACAATGATATTGTTGAGATGTTCGTTCATTGTAAATCAGACTCCTTTGCGTTGAGTGCACGCTGCAGCGTGCGAATATACAATATGATCGCCCAACGTTCTTCACGGCTTACTTGATATTGATACGAAGGCATTACGTTTTGTCCGTTAGTAATCACATGATAAATATTCCCATCAGGCCAACCGCGCACTTTGTCTGAATGCAAGCTCGGTGGATTCGGGAACTGGCCACGCAATCGGCTGTCCCCTTGACCAAAATTACCGTGGCACGGCGAACAAAACGTGAGAAACTTCTTCTTCCCAAGCTCCAACACTTGTTTGGTCGGCAACAGCGGATTTACTAAATATTTCCCTGCATCATCGGGTTTATCTTTGTAAGGATACGGAATATATCCACGTGCAACAGTTCCTTCGACGGGTTGACGCATGGCGAATTTATCCGAATAGAAATTACTTACCATTTGCGGTTTTACTTTTTGCTGTTCCATCATCCAATCGTACGGAGGGAGGAATAATATCTTATTCCACAAGAGGTATCCTCCGGCGGAACTCGCCATCGCAATTCCTGCAAGAAGTAGTAAAAATTTTGGTTCAAACAATTGAGGTTTGAAATTGATAAACTCATCACTATAGTACACAGCATCCACATTGCCGCCGAGCGACTGCAATAGTTCACGGACTTTCTTTTCGTTAAACAATTCATCTTGCGCCTGAATACTCACGCCGAATTTATCCGATGACACTTTTTTCATGTACGGCGTATCGTGCAGCGGATGACTTATATTCGGGAATTTGAAGAAAAAGACGATCATAATAACTACCGTCAAAACAACGGAAGCAAGGACGGCAATTTCGTACGTTACTGGAACAAATGCCGGCCACGACCAATATGGTTTCCCGCCGATGACCAAAGGATAATCCACTGCGGCAACCCACGATGCAAAAGAGATCATTCCAACAGCACCTAAAATAGCTGCGGCTAATGTGACGAATCCGAGCTTCGTTTCCGGCAGCGACATTGCTTTATCCATACCGTGAACCGGAAATGGCGTATGGACATCAAATTTCTTATACCCAGCGTCACGGACGGCTTTCGCCGCTTTAATAATCGTATCCGGAGACTCGAATGTTGCGACAATGGAATATAAACTATTAGCCATGATGCGCTCCGTTTCCATGATGTGACGGCTGGGCACCGGGTATCACTGACTTAATCTCTGACATAGAAATTGAAGGCAAGAATTTTACAAACAGTAATACGAGGGTAAAAAATAATCCGAAACTCCCAATCAACATCCCAAAATCCCACACTGTCGGAATGAACATCCGCCAGCTCGACGGCAGATAATCCCGATGCAGCGAGACAACGATAATGATAAACCGTTCAAACCACATACCAACGTTCACAAATATCGCAAGGATGAACGATGCAAGCAGGGATGTCCTGACTTTTTTGAACCAGAAAAGCTGCGGCAAGAGAACGTTACAGGAAATCAATACGGCTGCTGACCAGCCATACGGTCCGAGTGCATAGTTGAGAAAAGTAAATTGCTCAAAAGGATTTCCGCTGTACCATGCGATAAAACTTTCCGTCAAATACGCAAAGCCCACCATCGACCCAGTCAACAACATGATCTTGTTCATTTTCTCAATCGTATCCATGGTGATGAGATATTCAAAATTGAATGCCTTTCGTGTTACGATCAACACGTTCTGAACCATCGCAAAACCCGAAAAAATTGCACCGGCAACAAAGTACGGCGGGAAAATTGTAGAATGCCATCCGGGGATGACTGAAACAGCAAAATCGAAACTCACAATGGTGTGAACGGACAACACGAGCGGCGTCGCAAACCCTGCCATAATCAAATAAGCACGTTCATAATGCTGCCAATGTCTGTTCGAGAATCTCCACCCTAATGAGAGAATAGTAAAAACTGTTTTCCTCATTTTTGTTGTTGCTCTGTCTCGAAGTGTTGCCAGATCAGGGATCAATCCGACATACCAAAATACAGCCGACACAGTGAAGTATGTATTCACAGCAAACACATCCCATTCAAGAGGCGAGATAAAATTCACCCATACACCATGTTGAGTCACATATGGAAACAGGTACACAATTGCAAGCCACGGACGACCAGTATGGAAAAGAACAAACTGAACTGCGCACAACACTGCGAAGAGCGTCATTGCTTCTGCAAACCGCGCTATACCGGTACGCCATTTCTGTCTCAGTAAGAAGAGGATGGCAGAAATCAATGTTCCGGCATGCCCGATACCGACCCAGAAAACGAAATTGACAACATCAAATCCCCACTCAACCGGCTGATTGATGCCCCAAATACCAACACCCTTCCACAACAGCCACGTAACGGTGATAATACCAAACAACAGCATGGATCCGGATATCGCAAGTCCGATAAACCAATTCCGTTTAGGAAACGTATATAAAGGTTTCGAGATCGCTTCATCCAGCGATGCGGCGGTCGGCGTTCCCTCTACAACCGGAACTTCCTTTGTATAATCCATGAGTGTAGCGGACACTATGATTTCTCCATTTGAGATGTAACGTTTCGTAATTTGGCAATGTAGGTGATGTTCGGACCAACATTAATTTCTTCAAGAACCCGGTACCCGATTTCATGATTGCGATACTTGCTGACTGTTGAATCTTTATCATTCATATCACCGAAGATGATCGCTTCGGCCGGACATGCTTGCTGACAGGCTGTAACAACGTCGCTCCCCTTCAGCGGACGATTCTGTTCGATCGCATGCTGACGGGCTTCCATAATCCGTTGAATGCAGAATGTACATTTTTCCATCACGCCGCGGGAACGAACCGTCACCTCTGGATTGTAGGCCATATTCAATGGCTCTTCATATTGGTACGCATCATCAAAGTCATCTCGGAAGTTGATAAAATTGAAACGGCGGACTTTATACGGACAGTTGTTCGCACAATATTTTGTGCCGACGCATCTGTTGTAAGCCATTTGGTTCAAACCGTCCGGACTATGTGATGTCGCACTCACTGGACAAACATTTTCACATGGTGCGTTGTCGCATTGTTGGCACAGCATCGGTTGATTACTGACCGATGGATTCTCAGGCGTTCCGGAAAAATAGCGGTCAATCCGGATCCACGCCATATCCCTGCCTTTGTCAACCTGTACTTTACCAACGATTGGCACATTATTTTCGACAGTACACGCAATCGTACACACATTGCATCCCGTACACTTATTCAAATCAATTGCCATTGCCCATTTTACACCCTCATATTTCACTTTCGGAACTATAGTCGAATTGTAACGTTCCCGTTCGATGAATTTCGGATCTTCGATGTATTGAACAACAGTCCCTTCCTGAACAATTTCACGAATTTTATGGGCATCCTTTAAGAATGAATCATCGACTGCATGATGTTCTTCTGTTGATGCTAGCAGATACGTTTCCCCGGTTTTCGCAACCTGTACATCAGGGTAGAGCCAGGGGGAGAACCGGCTTGATTTCGACATCAACAACGTGGCATTGAATCCTGCCCCTGCACCTACAGTTCCGATCACCGTTCTTCCATACCCTAGCATTACCGACACAAATTTTTCTGCAAGTCCTGGCTGTACGTGAACGGGCAGAGAAAGAGAACGATTTTCGACCGTTACACGTACCATATCACCTTCCTTCACTTGCAATTCTTTTGCAGTCGATGGAGAAAGAGATGCATAATTATCCCAAGTAACTTTCGACGCTACATGTGGCATTTCCTGCAACCACCCATTGTTTGCAAACCGACCATCACCGATAAAATAACTGTCGTGAAGATATAAAACGAAACCATCCGACGGTGCAGCGGTCGAAATCATCGAGGCTGCATCGGATTTTACGCGTGCCGGCAATGTGGGCGATTCGTTAAATGTCATAACTCCATCGTGCAACGATGAAAGCCAGAACGATTTGAAATCAACTTTTAACTTCAAAGAAGGAAACACTTCTTTTTCCCATCGGTCCATGATATACTCATGGTACATGGGATCTTTATAGCCATCAGGATTTCCGGCAGTCCACATTTGAAGGATTGATTCCTTCTGGCGAGTGTTATACAGCGGCGAAATAACCGGTTGCTGAAAACTACAGAGTCCCGTCCTCGTTTTGTGATCACCCCATGATTCGAATGCATGATGGATTGGAAGGACATATCCACTTACGGCCGAAGATTCGTTTGGAGCTTCAGCAAGTGTTACAAC
>JAQUOA010000067.1 GCA_028749215.1 Bacteroidota bacterium | reverse complement strand
ACTCCTTCTGTCAGTGTTGGATGGGCATGCATGGTGTTATAAATTTGCTCCGCAGTTGTCTCTAGAGTTCTTGCAGTGACAAGCTCTGCAATCATTTCTGTCGCTTCACTGCCGATGATGTGAGCACCAAGAAGTTCTCCATATTTCGCATCAAAAATTAATTTTACCATTCCTTCGGTTTCATTCAACGCTAAGGCTTTGCCGTGTGAGCGAAAAGGATACCGGCCAACTTTAATATCAAGTCCTTTAGCGCGTGCTTTCTCTTCTGTCAGGCCAACGCTTGCAACTTGCGGCTGGCAGTATGTACAGCCTGGAACATTTTCATAATCAACTGGATGCGGTTTTTTACCGGCAATTGCTTCCACACACACAATCCCTTCGTGGGATGCTTTGTGTGCTAACCATGGAGCACCTGCAACATCTCCAATTGCATAGATACCATCAACATTCGTTTTCAAAACAGAATCAACTTTGATGAAAGATTTTTCTGTTTTTACTCCAAGTTGTTCTAAACCAAGATTCTCAATGTTACCTTGAATTCCAATGGCGCTTAAAACTATGTCGGCTTTAATTTCGCGTTGTCCATCTTTGTTGGAAATTTTTACCGTCGCTTCAGCGCCTGTTGTAACACTTTCCACTTTAGTATCGGTGAAAACTTCAATGCCCATCTTTTCATAAACGCGCCGCAGAATTTTCGAAATTTCTCGGTCTTCAATCGGCAATAAACTATCGAGCATTTCAATAATGGTAACCTTTGTTCCGTAGGCTTGATAGAAGTATGCGAATTCGACGCCAATCGCTCCGGCGCCAATAATCACCATTCTCTTCGGCGCTTCGGGAAGAATCATTGCTTCACTGCTGGTAATAATTTGTTTTCGATCAACGGGAATATTCGGCAACACACGGGGACGTGCGCCGGTTGCAATAATAATATTCTTTGCGTTAATTTTTTCTTTTTTTCCTTGTTGATCAATTTCTACAACACCCTTTGAAACAATTCTTCCTGTTGCATACAAATGGTCAACTTTGTTTTTCTTAAAAAGAAATTCAATACCTTTGGAGCTTTTTAGGGAAATATCGCGGCTTCTTTTTATGGCTTTAGAAAAATCTACTTTTAAATTGCTGTAAGAAATTCCAAATTCTTCTGCATGCTTAAATGTATTCATCACTTCGGCATTCTTTAACAGAGCTTTCGTCGGAATGCAGCCCCAATTCAAACAGATCCCGCCCAGCTTATCCTTTTCGATTACCAGAGTTTTTAGTCCCAATTGACCGGCGCGAATTCCGGCTACATATCCACCGGGACCACCGCCAAGAACAACAACATCATATTGCTTATCTGCCATGATTTCCTCTCAAAAATTAAGAAAGAGGGTCACTCCTCTTCCAACAACGAAAAAGTTTATGATTGAATAATAACTACTATGCTTGGTGAAGGCATGTATAGAGTGCAATGTTCAACAAATATTTGAAAATATACTCAAAGATGCCTTGAAAATCAATGAGTCGTTTCGGAATGACATTCAAAAAGCAGTGCACAAATTGAAAAAGCATTTCCTAACACAGAAATTGATTAGGTTAATAATGCTTGACTCTATAACACGAAATTTAGTATTTTGTAATAGTAAATGTAAACATTCTTTCTGTTGATTTTTTTTATAGGTAGTCTCCAAACTACTTAGTAAAGGGGTTGTTATAATGAGCAAAACGAAATATGTCACGCATGTGTGCAGTTCGTGCGGCAGAGAAGCGAAAATGGAGACTATCGGTGCTGTTGTTGGAGCTGAAAATAAAGTGTGGTTTCGATGCACCCGTTGTCATCACAGCATTATGCTCGACACGGCAGTAAAAAAAGAGGACAATGTTATAAAAATTACTCGTGAGCAGTGCACAGACTACTCACCGGAAAAAATTTTCCCTATCGGAACCGCAATTTACCATCAAGATTGGGATGATGTCGGTAAAGTGACGTCGAAAGAAAAAACATCAAGCGGTAGAAATGCCATTTGGGTTGCCTTTGAAAAAAGCGGCACAAAAAAATTAATAGAAAATTTACAACTAGCAGATTAACTAACAGCCAAAAAATTTAAGGAGGTGACGTACTTGGTAGGCGTAGTCGTTAATGATAATGAATCTATCGATCGTGCAATTAAACGTTTCAAGAAAAAATATGAACGTTCAGGAGTTTTAAAAGAATTCAAAAAACGTACATTCTTTACGAAGCCTTCTGTGAAAAAGCGAATGAAACTAGTCAAAGCTATTCGCAGAAATCAACGCACTGATGAAGAGATGCAGTAATAAAAAATCCCGCGAAAGCGGGATTTTTTATTACTGGACATGGAATCTCATACAATTCTCAAAACCGAACAGTGTTATAGCTCATACATTTTGCCTGCAGGTTTAGGCTGCGTTTGTAAACTTTTACGGTCGCTTTCCCGCAATAAAGAATCAAGATCGATCAATCCCCCTTGCTCCTGTTTCATCTCACGAAGTCTGCGTTCAAATATTTTTTTGGAAGAATTTGACTTAAATAAAAGTTTCACCTTTGGTCCCCGTGTCGCTGAATTACCATACTCAAATTGAAACTCACCCTGTGGTAATCTTTTCAGCATTTGCATGATCATGCTATCGGGATGCATTTCCATCACAAAACTTGAATCATTCATCATTTGAAACCGTCGAAATGTCGTTTTCGGCGGCAGCGGAACCTTCATTCGTGGCTTTACCAGATCGACCATTTCATATTCCCGTGGTAGAGCTTCGGGAGCTTCGAAATTAATTTGCAAGACATCATTTGTAGAAGAGACATGAATACGATTATTGTTAGTGCCTGCTACAACAACATTATTCCCAAATTCTTGCTGCAAGTTTTCGATTTCATGGAGAAATTTTTCTGCTGTAAGTTGCCTGGTTCCTACCGGATAATGGTGAACCGTTTCCCGAATGCTGTCAAGATTCATGCTCATTTCCGCTATCCCTATTGTATCCTTTGAAACAACAACATATCGGTTACTTAGTGATTTTTTGGGTATTCTCCTGAGGATAACCTGCGACCCACTTGCTGGTGCATTCATCGCTACCAACGCATACGGTGCGTTACGATCGTGCAAAAATTTTTGGAATCGAACCCGTTGAATCGGTTCAAGTGATGCAACAATGGTAGAAACCATGGCGCGGTTTAAGTCTGCCAGCCCTTCATGAATTGCAATTTCTTTGTTTTCGCTGACCAATACCGCAGTCTGCAATTTTTGCTTATATATTCCAAGAATTGAATCGACAACATGCTGTTGCTGTGGTGCACTAATTCCAATGTTGTCACAAAAATCCGTAACAGAAACAGCGGGTAATTTATTGCGATTTTCATTTCGAACGATTTGCACTTGAGCGCGTTTATCATCAGTATTCTTCACCCGTAATTCCGTATTGGTTGAAGAGTCTATTGTGATACTTCCAAACAGAGCAAAGTTTAAAACATCATCTTTAGTTACGTTGGCAAATAACGGTAAGATATTTCCAGAGAGAAGCGAGCTTTGGACTAAATTTTTTTTCTCTACAAAAAACTTTTGAAAAGTATCCACATCTTTATAGTAAACTGCCCCAACGATAAACATGACAAGCAGTGTCACTCCCGTCATCACAAATTTTGAGCGAGGAGCAAAAAACGCAGAAGATGTTTTAAGCTGTTTCGATTCTAATTTTTCAGAAAGCTTTAACCAAAACCAGTTGTTGGCAGGCAATTTTTCTTTTGATGAAAGATTTTTTTTTGTTATTCGAAGAATTTCAAATTCTTTTGCTGCCGTTGGATGTTCGACAATATACTCTTCAAGCTTCTTGCTTTCAATCGTATCAAGTTCGCCATCAAGATACAGCGAAATGATTCTTTCTAAATCTTTTTGAGTCAGATTATTCATGACAAGTCGGGGAATAACGGTTTCAATTGTTCTTTAAGCATAGCACGTCCTCTCGAAAGACGTGATTTTACTGTTCCTATTTCACATTCTAAAACATCGGCAATCTCATCGTACGACATTCCGTCAATATCTTTCAAAACAATTGGCGTACGATATTTTTCGGGTATCTTCTGCAACGTTTTTTCAATAACTTCACGAACATTTTCATCATCAAAAGTTACCGTCATCAAATTTTCAATCTTTATCCCTGATGTGCTTTCTACGGAATGAAAAGTAAAAAATCGTTTCACTTTCCTTCGACGCATTTCGTCTCGGCTTTTATTCACTGCGATGCGATACAGCCATGTGTAAAACGAAGATTCAAATCGAAATTTTGGCAACGCCTCAAACACTTTAATAAATACTTCCTGTGAAAGATCATCAACAATATCTTGTTCGTTGAAAATAGAGTAGATAAGATTCCTGATCTTTTCTTGATATCGCTCCACCAGATGACGAAATACTGTATGCTCTCCATTCTGGAATAGCAAGATAAGAGCATCATCACTTTTCTGATCGAGAGGCAACTGTGCGTTATTAATGTTAATGACTGCGGTTTTTGCCATTAAGAAAAATTGGGTTTTGATTTGTTAGACGATTTGCGGGTAAGTATTGTTCCACTAAAAAATAAAAAAACCGACGGGTTCCGTCGGTTTTTAAGTAATTTTTTAATAATTACGCGTTTTCAGAGGAAGTATGTTCGGTTTCTTCTTTGCCGCCAACCCCCTTCAATTCTTGAACTTCAACGCGTATCTCCTGTGCTTTTCGCTTTAACTCAGCCATTTCTTTGCGAACGCGGGTTCCGGCTGATTTATTGCCTTTGTCATAGAATTTAATAAAATCTTTTTCAAATGATTGAACAAGTTCTACAAGTTCTGTAAAGCGACTCATTCTTTCTCCTTTGTAATGTTATTAAATGTGAAGTTACATTGAAATATTGTCCAAATTGGTGAAATAATCAAGAAAAAAGTTCACGTTGCCGGATTTCCCGCAATTTCTATTTTTGGTTTTCTGACAATTAAAATTGAACTGACAACCAAAAGGATTGCAACTAATATTCCTTCGGAATTGAAAAAAGGCGTTTCCGTGACAAAAAATGAATCCGAATCGAAAGTAAAAGATGTTAAAAGCAACGGCATTAATGTAATAAGTCCTATACGAAGAGAATAAGCATACCAAATGGATGAATATTTTGAAGTTAACGCTGAACAGAATATACCACCGCAAAAGAAATATAACATCAAGCTTGCAACGTTCATGAATTTACCATCACCACTTCCCATAATATCGGTTAAATTAAATATTGTCCATAGGATGCTTGTAGCAATTGCTGAATACCAAAAAGATTTTTCTCGTTGAAATGAACCAAAAATAATTGAACGAAAAAACAATTCTTCAATTAAAATAGAAGGTGTAGAAAATATGAAGATGGCAGGTATATCAAATATGGTTGCAAGAACTAAAGTCGATTTATTATCCAAATCATTTAAATGAACAGTTTTGAACAGTAGACCAATTGCAATGATAATCAGATATACTAATAACGGTATAAAAAACACAAGAAAATTTCCTGCCCAACTCCACTGGAGAATTTTTAAATTCTCAACCGAAAAAACAAACATCCCCCTTTTTAACAAAAAAATTACAAACAGAATCAAAAATAATATTTTCACATCAATAAAAAATTCCCACACGTAAAACTGATATTGAATTTCAAAGTAATTCAATAAAGAAAAACAGACTGAAATCAAAGAAACAAAAACGCCAGTGAAAACAAGTGATTTTTGTTCTATCATCGATTAAAAGAAAATTTAAATAATGAACTCAGGTACTTTAGAACGTCATCCAATTAACACACTGCCACCATTTACGTTTAAAATTTCCCCTGTAATATGTCTTGCAAGATCTGACGCCAAGAAGACAATTGGACCAGCAATATCTTCGGAGGTAGGGATTCGTCCAAGAGGAATACCTTTTCGTGCTATTTCTTTGAACTTTTCATTTTTAAACACAGACGTATTCAATTCAGTATCGACCCAGCCTGGAGCTACACTATTTACATTAATGCTAAAAGGAGCCAATTCTGTGGCAATTGACTTGGTAAATGATATGACACCTCCTTTAGATGCTGCATAATGTGAATGCTCAGCTTCTCCACGTTGTCCAGCTGTACTAGAAATATTGATAATTTTTCCACTTCGTTGTTTTTTCATGTAAGGAACAACAGCGTTTGTCATATAAAATAATCCATCCAAATTTACGGCCATCGTCTCTTTCCAGACTTTTTCTGTCATTTCTCCGATAAGCCCATACGTCCAAATGCCTGCATTGTTGACCAGAATATCAATTCTCCCAAAATAGTCAATTGTTCTTTTCACGACCGACACTGCATTCTTTGGTTTTGAAATGTCAGCTTTAATGGCAAGACAATCTCGACCTTCATTTCTCACATTTAGAACGATTTCTTTAGCGGCTTTCTCATTTTTGGTATAAGTAAATACAACATTTGCTCCCGCCTTAGCAAATAATACTGCTGATGCAGCTCCAATTCCTCTAGATCCGCCCGTGATAATGACAACTTTATTAATAAGACTCAGCATAGGTAATTTTAAGACAATTTGGTATTAAATTTGCAGTGTTATAAGATAGAATATACAAAAAAAAATCACCTGAAGTTATATTTTTTTGTTTAGACTAAACAGGATATTCTTAGTCCAATTTGTGAATTTAAGTTGTTTTCGTTAATAATTGTTGCCAAATGAAAATTTCTTGTTTATATTTATTTAGATTAAGTCCAAATATAAGCCAATGGATATTCAACTTGCAAAGGAAAATTTTACAAAGTATTTGAAAGGTGGAAACTTTCGAATCACTCCGGAACGGTTTATAATTTTGGATGCGGTAATGAACATTGATGGGCACTTTGATGCAGATGAGCTTTTTTTTCAAATGAAGACAAGTGGACAAAAAGTTTCTCGTGCAACTGTTTACAATACTCTCGATCTCTTGCAGGACTGCGGGTTAATATCAAAATATCGTTTTGGTGAAAATCACTCGAAATATGAAAAAGCATTTGGACGGCCTCAACATCACCACCTAATTTGTCTTGAATGCGGTGACATTATCGAGTTTGTCAATGATCGAATAGAAAAAATTCAAAAAGATGTATGTGACCAAAATAGTTTTAAATCTCAAACTTCTACTCTTCAAATTTTCGGAATCTGTTCCAAATGTCAAAAATAATTATGAATAATCTTGCACAAATTCCTTCAGGAAAAACAGTACGTCTTTCGCGACTTGAATCCCAACCAGAAACCTGCCAACGTTTACGAGAACTTGGTTTTTGTGAAAATGCAACTATCCGTTGCGTCATCAACGGCTCAGTTCAGCTAATCTGTGAGGTTTGCAATACAAGGGTTGGTTTGCATCATTCAGTTGCTGAAGCAATAATTGTTGCACCAATAGAGTAATGCCACTTCTTACTTTGAATCAATTGCAGACGGGACAGGTTGGGATTGTTGAACAATTGCTAACCTCTGATCCAAAACTCAAGATGAGACTTCTTGAACTCGGAGTGCTAAAAGACACGAAAATAGAAATTGTACGTTTTGCACCTTTAGGTGATCCAATAGAAATAAAAATTCGCGGTTATAGACTTTCAATCAGAAAAGAAGAAGCTGAATCCGTTTTAGTATCACAACTTAAATGAAAGAGATAGAAGAACATATTACGATTAACAATATTGCCATTATAGGCAATCCGAATTGCGGCAAGACAACTCTTTTTAATGCCCTAACAGGATTACGGCAAAAAGTGGGAAATTATCCCGGTGTGACCGTTGAGAAAAAAGTGGGAAAAATTGTTTTAAAGTCCGGAAAAGAAATTTCAATTCTAGATTTACCGGGCACTTATTCCCTTTCAGCAAATTCACCAGATGAGAAAGTGGCAACAGATGTGTTACTGGGAAAAATTTCTGAAACTCTGTTTCCCGATGCGGTTATTTGTGTTATTGACGCCAGCAATTTAGAACGAAATTTATATTTACTGAGTCAGGTCATTGACCAACATTTTCCTGTTATTGTCTCATTAAATATGATTGACGTAGCAGAGCAGGAAGGAACAATAATTGACGTCAAAAGACTTGAACGATCGCTGGGGGTAAAAATAATTCCGACTGTTGCCAGTAAAGGAATCGGCATTGACAACTTACTTTCTACCCTGGAAGAAACTGTAATAACATCTCCGTTTGCAAAACGCTGGACTTTACCGGATAAAGTCAGAATGGAACATGAAGAACTTGTTTCGCTTCTTGTAGAAAATGATAACCTTCATGAGCATATAGCATTCCACGAAGCCCAGATGCTACTTTCCACCCCGCACGATCTTAATTCATTTGAAGGACAATATTCAAACAGCACTTTGTCTCACTTAAAAAAAGATCATGAAGTATTGGAATCGTTAGGGATAGATCGACATGCTGTTTTTGTTGAGTCGCGGTACCGTTGGATAAAAAGTGTTTGTGAAAACTGCGTCACTTATTCCAAAAAAAATACACAGCTTTCCTTTAGTGATAAAATTGATTTTTTTGCCACTCACAGAATATGGGGGTTTGTAATTTTTTTTGGATTGATGGCTCTGATGTTTCAAACAATCTTTTCAGTAGCAACAGTGCCAATGGAATTAATCAGCGAGGGATTTCGTTGGCTCGGTATGCAAGCCGGACACATCATTCCTCCTGGAGATTTACATGATCTTCTTGTTGATGGAGTAATTAGCGGCGTTGGGGCAGTTGTGACATTTCTTCCTCAAATTCTCTTCCTCTTTTTATTTCTTGGTTTGTTGGAAGATACAGGATATATGGCACGCGCCGCTTTTATTATGGATCGCTTAATGGGAAAAGTTGGACTGCACGGAAAATCATTCATCCCTCTCTTAAGTTCCTTTGCCTGTGCAATCCCCGGTATAATGGCAACTCGAACAATCGAAAATCCAAAAGATAGATTGGTAACGATGTTAGTTGCACCACTTATGAGTTGCAGTGCACGCCTTCCCGTTTATGCCCTTTTAATTGCTTCTTTCATCCCAAACATTGCGGTGTTAGGATTTATAGGTTTGCCCGGGATAGTTCTTGTCTCAATGTATTTACTTGGATTGATTACAGCCTTAATCATGGCCTGGATATTTAAAAATACTTTGCTCAAAGGAAAGAAATCTGCTTTCATTATGGAGCTTCCTCCGTATCGGATTCCTTCAATAAAAAATACTCTCTTTCATATGTGGGAACGTTCTAGATTGTTTTTGAAAAAAGCAGGAACAATTATTCTTGGTGTATCAATCATTTTATGGTTCCTCGCAACATATCCAAAACTCGGACATGGAACGTCATCAGAAAAACTAGCGCACAGTTTTGTTGGTCAAGCCGGACATCTGGTTGAACCAGTATTGAAACCGCTTGGATTTGATTGGAAGATCGGAATTGGAATCATCAGCTCACTGCTTCAACGTGAAGTGTTTGTCAGTACTATGGGAACAATTTATAATATGGATAACGGCAGCAACAATACACTTTCACTTCGTGAACAGATGCAAAAGGAAATCGACCCAAACACGGGGTTGCCAAAATTTACAGTACTGACAGCAATTTGTATTATGGTCTACTATGTGTTAGCTATGCAATGCATGTCTACAATTGCGATCATGAAGCGTGAAACAAATGGATGGAAGTGGCCGGCTTTTCAATTTGCCTACATGACGGCATTGGCATATGCCGGAGCATTTTTAACATACAGGATCGGGTTATGGATTATATCTTAACATTTTGGCAAGAATATATTTCTTTGGGAATTGTTGCAGCGGCATTTGTCCTGCTCGTTCGCTATGAAATAAATGCAAAAGAGAATAAAAAAGATTGCGGCAATTGTACTTTGGCTGCCATGAAGGATCAAATCCGCTATACACAACGACATCAGTAAAATAAAAGGGAAGAACTTTCTGAGCATACAGATATTTCTTTTGTGTTGTTGCACATTCTAACAATCAAAGCCCATTTTGGAGTATCCATGAAACGAATTTACATTTTCTTTTCTTTCGTTCTACTGTCGGCAGGGTCATTAAATACTGCAATAAGTAACGAGCGACGATTTTCCTACACGTATGAAACTTCTGTTTTACCGCGCGGAGCCCGCGAGATTGAATTATGGAATACCGATCGCCGAGGCCGTCCGTACTTTTACCGAAGACTCGACCAACGGATTGAATACGAAACCGGCGTTGCCAATAATCTTATGTCTGCTTTCTATCTCAACTATTCATGGCAGATCAATGATTCCAATGGAGAATTACCAGGAGGGAGCAAAGCATCGACATATTCTGTCAGCATTTCAAATGAATGGAAGTATAAATTGATGGACAGAGTAGCCGACCCAATTGGCTTAGCCCTGTATGCTGAAGGCTCAACTGGTCCTGACGAATCTGATATAGAAGCAAAATTACTTTTTGATAAAGAAGTTGACGGTTTTCTTTTTGCGCTAAATTTTGCAGGAGAACAAGAATGGGCATACGATGTTGATAACGGAGATAATATTTTCAACACAGAGTTAAAATCGGAAATAAATCTTGGCATTGCGTATTTGGTTTCTCATTCTTTTTCTTTTGGTATTGAAGCACGACAGCAAAATGTTGCTATCGATAAAATCATAAAGCATTCATCCTTGTTTGCCGGTCCAGTTCTCTCTTACTCAGCTAATGGATGGTGGGCAACACTCACCGTCATGCCGCAAATAAAAAGTTTTAGAGGTGCGACAACACAGAATAAGCAGCTTGACCTTGATGAATACGAAAAAATTCAGACACGATTACTTTTTTCATTCCATTTATGAAACAGCTTTTAACTCTTTGTGGTATCGTAATTTTAGCGGGGTGCGCAACAGCAATTCCTTTTCCGACTGATAACGATACAAGTTTTGCGCAACAACGCTGGCCTCATACAGCGCGTACTGATTTACATGCAGGGAGAAAATTATACATAGACAAATGCTCCGGATGTCATAGTGCAAAGCCCCCGGCATTGTATTCCGAGAAAAAATGGAATGAAATCCTTCCGGAAATGAATGAGAAGGCAAAACTGCAAAACAATGAAGCTGAATTGTTAAAGAAATATCTTATTACGATGACGAACCATTATAGCAGCAACACTTCTAATTAAATTTGCTTTGAGCGATTTTGTAGTGAATTAAGTACATTGAAATAGTAAAAACGGAAACAATATGGAACAGAAAACAGCACCACTTGAAATTACCAAAGAACAAATTTACGCAGCATTAAAAGATGTATACGATCCTGAAATTCCTGTGAGCATTGTCGATTTAGGATTAGTGTATGACGTAAAAATTGTTGATGATTGGGTGGGTGTAAAGATGACTCTGACATCTCCCGGATGCGGATTGGCAAACCAAATTGCCAACAACGTCCGCGAGCGTGTTGCCTCTCTTCCCGGCGTTACCGATGCAGATGTCCGTATTGTTTGGCAGCCGCAGTGGAATCCCTCTATGATGAGCGATGAAGCAAAAAAGAAAGTTCAGTTCTTCGGATAAACATTTTTCATTGTAGTAATATCCACGAAGGCGTTCAATTGAACGCCTTCGTTATTTTAAAATGGACGCCTTGATTCATTATCATCTGTTCTCTACATTGACCCATAACCTAACTCGACAAAAATATTCTTGGGTAACTCTTAGGAAAGATTACAGTATGCAAGATATCATTCAATTTTTTTCTGCAATGCTTACCCCTGTCATTGCCATCGTCACGGTTTACATTGCCATCCAGCAATACCGGTTATCAAAATTCAGAACCAGACACGAATTATTCGAACGACGGTCTGCTGTGTACAAAGCCGTCATGATATTTTTACGGGAAACTACGAGATTGGATCATAATATGGATGAATCTTTGTCACACTTCATGGGTGATACTGCCGATTCTTTTTTTCTCTTCAAATCTGAAATCAATGATCACATAGAAAGTTTATATCTCAAAGGTATTGATTTGTGGAAAATCAATGAAGACTTGAAAGTTACTTCTTTAAAGAAGGATGAGCGACGTCTTTTAACAAAAAAAAGACTAGAACTGGTAACATGGTTTGGAGAGCAAATCAATATTACACGCGACAAATTTCATAAATATTTGGCACTAGATGCTTAGAATATTGGCAAACCATATCCCACTCTTGATTCAAACTTTACTCTTCTCTACATTGCCAAAGACTAATGCCACTACTTAATCAAAACGAAAAACCCACAAAACAGCATTACGAAATTCTCTTCATGAGCTGGGCCGGATGGGTGTTTGATTTCTACGATCTCATTTTATTCTCATTCCTTCTCATTCCAATTGGCCAAGAACTTCATCTTTCTGCATTAGGGCTTTCTTATGTGCTCGGAGCATCACTTGCGGCAACAGCAATTGGCGGCGTTATATTTGGAATTCTTTCTGATCGATTTGGACGAAAAAGTGTTCTCCAATGGACTATCCTTACCT
>JAQUOA010000276.1 GCA_028749215.1 Bacteroidota bacterium | reverse complement strand
GAGATGAAGCGATGCCACGAGTAATGAAATACTGTACTGCGCTTTTCTATTGTGCAGAAAATAATTGGCAGCAATACTGACAAGCGGCAGCCCTGCTAAAAAAATAAGTTCAGTCATTAATCTTTTAACCTCCCAAGTACAGAGACATCTTGCTTTGCGAACGTAGAACTAATTTTATTGATGGCGATTCCCATTAAAAATACGACAACAAACACATCCAGCATGGCGCCTAGTTCAACAAGGGTCGGCATTTCTGCGGCGACAGAAGTTCCAAAAAGGAAAATGCCATTTTCCAAAATGAGGAAACCGACAACGTGAACGATAAGTTTTTTCCTAAAAATGATGAGATAAATACCTGTAATCATGGCAGAAAAAGCCGATGCAAACGGGATCGTTTCGATAGGTGTGAATCCCGACAGGACGTGCGATGCAACAAAGATCACCGACATTGAAGCGACGGTCAGCAATAAAAAATTAAACGGCTGAATGCTCGGCTCCACAATGCGCTTGACATCAAGATCAATCACAATTTTATTGATGAAGCGCGGAATGACGATTGCTTTGACGATGAACGAGGTGATCGGGATAATGAGAATGTGCATTGATAAATGCTGGACGAATGGGAACACCATAATCACCGAAAGCAAGACGCCTTGTAAGCGCAATATCGATACGTACGTTTTGATGCGTGATGTCACCACCAAATACAACAGCGTAAGGCAGAATAAAATACTTAGTACATTTTCCATAGTGATCGCACCTTATTGACGGACAAAAGTGTAAATGAGCAAATTTAAAATTCCAATGGCAGTGGCAAACAGCAAATACTGCGGAATACTTTTCATTTTGAAACGCGCAATCATGGTTTCGACCCAAGCCAGCAGTGTTGTGAGAAGAACCAGAACGATAAGAAAGATTGAAAATCCGAGCCAATGATTCTGCATACTGAATGGATTGAAAAACGACGCTTCATACACAGCGTAAATCATAATTTTAATGTAACTGGAATATTGATAGAGGAATAAATCAATGCCGGAATTATCAAGAATCATCACCTCGTGGATCATCGTCAATTCTAAATGCGTCGTCGGGTCATCAATTGGCATCCGCGAACATTCCGTTATCATTAAAAAAAATGCAGAAATAGAGCTGACGATAATGAAGACAATTGATGTCGGGTTATCCAAACGGATGGAATGGTAAATATCGTAAATTGACGTGTGTCCGCTGATGAATGCTAAACTTCCGAGAGTAAAAAAATAAATCGGTTCGGCAAATACGGCAAACGTTGCTTCGCGCGCTGCACCCATTCCTTCGAATGAGCTTCCGATATCCATGGCGCCAAGAATCTGAAAGAATCGTGCAAGGCCTAGTAAGTAGGCGAACACGATGATGTCGCCGTTAAAACTTAACAACGGCCGCACATAACCGATCGGCAGCATTAAACTCGAAATAAGAATGGCGGAGAACGAAACAACGGGTGCCAGGCGGCTGACGAATGACGCGGTGGTTGCGTAAATCGTTTCCTTGCGGCTCAACCGCAGCAAGTCATAATACGGCTGCCAGACCGGTGCACCGATTCTTCCTGTCAGTAGCGCCTTTTGCTTGTTGACGAGGCCAACGAGCAAAGGTGAAATGCCGATAATAAAAAAGAAGGGAAGGAGTCCCTGAAAATTTAAAAGTATGTCCATACAATTGCGATCCCGCCGTACAACAGTACGACTATTAACATAAATAAGATATAGAAACGAATATCAGTGCGACTTAAAAATTCTACGGAATTAATTTTCTTGAGAACGTACGTATAAAACGGTTTTACAAATTTTTTGTCCGAAAAATCTTCGGCATGAGAGCGAAAATGCGACACCGCCGGGAAAATTGTTTTTGGAGGTGCAACATGTTTTTCAAGATGAAGCATAGCAGACGCGATAGAGTTTATTTCATCGGCGTAGGATGAGGCAGTGTATTGCATTCTCGCCGTTAGGTTCGAATAACCGCAGCCCCATGCCGGTGAAACACGCTGCCATGCATTTATTTTTTTCCAAATGAAAATAGACGCGATGGCGATTAACACACTCGCAAAGACCAATGTGAGAACATCCCATTGTGCAAACATGGCGAACGGTTGAATGTGAATTCCCCACCGGTTAAATGTAATGACCAAAGAAATAATTCCAAGAATAGATTGCGGATACACACCAAAAAGAATACACAACGCGGCCAGCATTCCTAACGCATAATAATCAGCAATCGTCACTTTGAAGGAATGATTCCCTTTCCGTTCCGTTCCAAGAAACATCACGCTGTTGATTTTTGTAAAACATGCCAACGCTAATCCGCCGACAAATGCCAACCCGACAGCCATCAGCAGCATGAGAAACGGAAAATATTTTCCAAGTATCGATGCCGATTCGAAAAATCCTTTATAGATCAAAAATTCCGACATAAATCCATTGAGCGGCGGGATTCCGCTTATCGCTATGGAGCCGATGAGAAAGAGAGCAACGAACCAGGGAGCGTGGTGAACGATACCTCCCATTTTTTCAATATCACGCGTATGGTAATTATGGTAGATAATTCCCGAACCAAGGAACAATAAACTTTTGAAGATGGCGTGGTTAAATGTATGGAACAATGCGCCGCCGAAGCCAAGCCACACAAGCGATTCAATGGAATATGAAATGCCGAGCATGCCAAGTCCGATACCGATACCGATGATGCCGATGTTTTCAATGGAATGATACGCGAGTAATTTTTTTATATCATGTTGTGCCAGCGCGTACCATACGCCAAAGATTGCACTGAAAAGACCCGCCGCAAGCATCATAATTCCAAACCACGCTGGAAGGGGAGAACAAAATTCTATCAGGCGAAAGATTCCATAGATTCCGGTTTTAATAAGGATACTTGAAAAGAATGCGCTTAAGACGGTGGGAGCAATTGGGTGCGCCCACGGAAGCCAGAAATGGAACGGCATAAATCCGGCTTTAATGCCAAAACCTAAAAATCCGAAAAAGCAGGCACCATAAAAAAGCAATCCATTCTCTGTGGTAAAATGAAAATCGCTGAACAACCAATTCCCCGAATGTTGATGCAGGATAAAGAAAAAAATGTATAACGAAAATGTTGCAGCATGTGTCGTTGTAAAGTAAATGAAACTTCCCTTTTGAACTTCAGTTTTTTCTTTTTCCAGCAGCATGCCAAGATACGCCATCAGCGTCATCAATTCCCAAAAGATAAGAAACGCAATGGCATGGTTTGCCAGCACAAGCAATTGTGTAGAAAGTAATAACAATGAAAAGGAGGCCAGAAACCCTCGAACGGCTGATTCTTTGTGAAGGTAATGCTGAAGATATGAATGAGTCGATATGACCGTCGGGACGGCC
>JAQUOA010000066.1 GCA_028749215.1 Bacteroidota bacterium | reverse complement strand
CTTCTGCTGATGGATAATATATATCATCAGTGACGGTATTTTGAATGGAGGGCTTTTCTTCCTTCATGGATGAAACTCCTTATTAGGATTTAAAAAATGGCGCGAATAAATGCAGATGCCGGGCTGTTGTTATGATTACTGGTAAAGGATATTACACAAGTGGAAGGATTTTTGCAAGTAAGAAAGATTAGAGAATAATTTTTTGGAATGAGGGGAGAGTATTTAAAACAAAAAACCACACAGGATTCAAAAACCTGTGTGGCGGTATTAATGCTTCTTATGACTTCGTTGTTTCCTTTTTTATTTTCTTTGAGCTTTTCATTGTTTTAGAATGTCCGTCTTGTTCACAGCATCCATCCTCACATTTACCATCTCCCTTTTTCACCGATGTTGATTTCTTCGACGCTGTTGAGTTCTCTGTTGCACTGAATCCAGCATCATCGACCGCTTTTACGAGCATAGCCGATGTCGTTTTGCTCTCGCTCGCCAAGGTAATGACAGCGGATTTTTCTTCTAAATTTACTTTAGCATCTGAAACTCCCTGAACGCCTTTTAAAGCTTTTTCTACTTTCGCCGAGCAATTATTGCACATCATTCCTGTCACGGTAAGTTTTACGGTCTTTTCACCGGCAAAAGCGGAAATGGAAAAAATTAAAGTGAGAAGAACAATCATCTTTTTCATATAAGCCCTTTAAATGTAAGAATGAATTAATGAATTATGATAACAGCCTATTTCTATAACAAAAATATCTGTAAATAAATCCCTTTAACCGCTAGATTTATTTTTTTGTGGTTTCCGGCTTCAAAACGATCTTTACAATGTTCTTATCCGTAAAGTATTTCTTCGCAGCGTTTTGAACAGCTTTTGCATTCAATTTATCTATTCGTTCCGGCGTTTTTAGAATTGTTAAAGGATCTTCGCCGTTAGCATAACTTGAACGGAACACGCTGAGCCACCAATTGTTTTCTTTCAAATTCACTTCACGTTCACGTCTTTGTAATTCTTTTACTTTATCAATATTCGTTTGATTGGCAGGTTTTAATTTTAGTGTGTCAATCTGCTGCAGAACGGCGTTGATAAGTTCATCAACTCTTTCAGGATTACATCCGAATCCGATGCGGATGCTGTATTCTTTTCTCGGATACAATGAAGGATTTCCTGAAACACCGACTCCGTACACGCCTCCTTTATCTTCACGAAGAACTTCACGCAGTCGTATGCGAAGCACTTCTAACATGGCATTAAAGTCAAACCTATTTTGAATGTTCCATTCAAATGGCCCGTTGAAAACCAACACAACGGAACTTTTAGGTTCTACACCTTTAAAGACTTCTTTTGAAATTTTACCTTCCGGCATTTTCATCCCAATATCTTTCCAATTTTCTTTTCGATTGATTGATGGGAGGCTGGCAAGATATTTTTCTACCAACGGTTTGAGAGCGTCAATTTTAAAACTCCCGACAAAGGAAAATGTAAAATCACTCGCATCAGCAAAGCGGTCCTTATAAATGGAAAATGATTTCCCAATGTTAATCTCATCAATCATTGCCGGGCTTTGAGGACGGGCGCGATAATGATACTGTGCTAACGTTACCTGAATTGTATCTTGAAACGCCTGTTCTGGCATGACTTTCATATTTTGCAAATAGGATTTGATGCGAGAAAGGAATGCTCCGATGGCATTTGAATCAACTCTTGGCGAAGTGAAATCAAGATAGACAAGCTGGAACAATGTCTCTAAATCCTGTGGAGTCGAACTGCCGGCAAATCCTTCCGACAATTCTGATATCATCGGTGAGACACGAACAACCTTGCCCATCAACATTTTTTGCAGCGTGATGGCATCAAAATCTGCTACACCGCTCAACGAAGCAAGTTGCGATGCAAAACTACCGGATATATAATCTTTATCAGCCACAAGCGAGTTTCCTCCGGGGCTGTATGCGCCAAATAGGATTTCATCATTTTTAAAATCAGTCGGCTTTACAACAACGCGAACACCGTTGGAAAGTTTCCATTCCCATGCACCTAATTCTTTAATTTCTTTTTCGGAAATGATTTTCCCGGGCTTCGGTTGTGTTGCAAGCAGAGGTTTTGAACCCACGGAATCGATGTAAGCATCAAGTTTCTTTGAGCCGATATCACTGAACACTCGTAAAATTTCTTCTTTCGATGGAGCAACAACACCTTCTTTTTCAGGAATGGAGACTGTGACAACTCGGTTGCTGTCAATGATTCGTTCTTTTGTCAATTCATTGACATCTGCGAGTGTGATAGTAGGGAGCAATTGCTTGTAAAGATTAAATTCGGTCTCGATGCCGGGAATAGATTCCCCCTGTAAAAAATTTCGGATATATTCACCTGCATAGTTTCGCGATTCAGTTTTATCCCGTTCTTTGAAAGCTTCTTCCATCATCCTAAGACTTTGTGTTTTTTGTCTTTCAAGTTCTGATTGCATAAAACCATGTTGTTTTACGCGAAACGCTTCTGTTACCAAAGCCTCCATGCCGCGAAGAATATCTGTTTCTTTTACGGTTGCAAATAAACCGAAAGCCTGCTTATCCCCGACGAAGCGGAAATTGCCCACACTGCCAAAAATAAACGGGGGATTCGGTTTTTGTAAACGTTCTTGAAGTCGGGTGTTGAGCATTGCGTCGTACAGACCGTTGAGAATATTTTTTTTATAATCTTTGACCAGAATATCCTGGTCATCATTCCGTTTAAAATATATTGAAATAGAAGAAGTCGGAAGCTCCTTATCGGTAGCGACTGAAATAAGAGGCTCGGTATGATTCGGAATCGTGAATTCGCTTCTTGTCCGTTCGTTGTTCGGATTCTTTAAAGATGAAAAATGATCGGTGATCATTTTTTCAATCTCATGTTTATTGAAATCTCCGACAGCCACAACCGCCATCAAATCAGGCCGATACCAATCGCGGTAGAAGCGTTTAACAGCATCGTACGATGCAGTATCAATCACTTCTTTTTTACCGATTGGCAGGCGTTTGCCATATTGGGAGTTATAAAAAATAAATGGATAATGTTTGTTTCCAACTCGCTCGAATGCACCGCGTCCCAATCTCCATTCTTCGCCGACTACCCCGCGCTCTTTATCAATCTCTATACTATCGAACAATGCGGCGTGACTCCATTCTTCTAAAATTTGAAAGGATTTTTGAACAACTGCTGGAGAATCCGTCGGGACCTGGATCATATAGACCGTTTCGTCAAAACTTGTATACGCATTTAAGTGCGGGCCAAACCTAACTCCGGTACGTTCAAGGAAATTCACTATGTCCATTTTTGGAAAACTTTTTGTTCCGTTAAAGAGCATGTGTTCAACAAAGTGGGCGAGTCCTTGCTGGTCATTATCTTCCAAAACCGATCCTGCATTGACTGCGAGGCGAAGCTCCATCCGTTTTTCCGGTTTTTTATTTTCGCGGATATAATATTTCAATCCATTTGGGAGTTTTCCTATCAATATGTCAGATGATGGACTTAGTGTATCGGAGAGCGTGTAAACATGTTGTGACAATGCAACAATTGTTGAAGCAATGATGAGAGAAAAAATGACAAGACTATTATACAGGGTTTTCATAAAACTCCACAGGAAAATGGTAGGCATATTGTGTGACATTAAAATTACCTGTTTACTGTCGTACATGCAATTAAAACAATTGGTATTGCTGGTAAAACTTCAATGAAAACTAATTCGTCAGCTTCTGAAATTTTACAAGGCGAACGAAACAGCATATATCTCTCCGTTATATCAGGAGTCGCAAGTTTGGCATATTTTTATCAGGGCAGGTGCATTGAGGTTCAACGCACAATTTTCATAAAATGAAAACTGGTTAGTGTTTTCAGGCACTTTAGTAGCCGACCATTTCAACAACCTCTCTTTACCACTATTGTTGCAGATTTGATTGAAAGTATAACTCTAAGTGAAAACTTTTTGACATGAGGCAAAATTAAGTATGCATGAGTAAAAAAATATGAATCATCACGCGAAGTAAATTTAAACAAAATTATTCTATTCTATAGATTTTACTCTTGCTCTCCAGTTTTAACTTTTCTATATTTTCAGCCGTCACCAACTCTATCTTCTAAATTCTCCATGGCAAAAGTTTATTGCACATCATTCGATTCAAAGATCGGCACCATCTACATTGCATCGACAGAAAAAGGTGTGTGCAAAGTGTGCATTCCGAAGGAAACAAAAAAGGATTTTTTTTCATGGCTGTCGCAGCATTTTAATGAAGAAGATGTTGTTGATAATAAGAGCCGCAATAAGGAAGTCATTGATCAATTGACACGTTACTTCAATGGAAAACTTGCAAAGTTTTCCATTCCCGCAGATCTTCGAGGAACATCATTTCAGCTTCGTGTGTGGCGTGAATTAAAAAATATTCAGTACGGGTCTACCATTTCATATAAACAACTTGCGCGGCGCGTCGGAGTTCCGCGCGGATTTCAAGCCGTCGGCAACGCAAACGGGTGCAATCCAATTCCAATCATCATTCCGTGCCATCGTGTTATCGGAACCGATGGTTCTCTTACCGGTTACGCTGCCGGTATAAAGACGAAAGAATTTCTTCTTCGTGCCGAGGGTGCGTTGCTGATTTAATTACAGTCAAAAATTTTCACTTCATTGCTTCGCCTCTTTTATTTCTGTATTTTCCTTCTGTATTTCTTTCGTCGTAACACTTTCATAGAAAAATGTCATTACTCGATCAATTAAATCCTGTTCAACAGCAGGCAGCATCCGTTATTACCGGACCTATCATGATCGTTGCCGGAGCCGGCAGCGGTAAAACCCGTGTGCTGACTTACCGCATTGCGCATCTCTTGGAAGCCGGAATCCCTCCGTATGAAATTCTCGCTCTCACATTTACCAACAAAGCTGCTCGTGAGATGAAAGAGCGAACTGAGCGTCTCATTGGAAATCATGCACACAGTGTGTGGGCTGGAACATTTCATTCCATTTTTGCACGTATCCTTCGTCAGGAAGCCGAAGGGATTGGTTATCAACGGTCATTTACTATCTACGACAGCGATGATTCTCAAAGTTTGATTAAAAATATTATGTCGGGATTGAATTTGTCTCAGCAGCAATTCAATCCACGTGCTGTTCAGTCGCGTATCAGTGGTGCAAAGAACCAAATGTTGACTCCGAGTGATTACGAGGAGAGTGCGAAAGATTTTTTTGAACAAAATGTCTCAAAAATTTTCTTTGAGTACGGTCAGAAACTCTTTAAAAATAATGCAATGGATTTTGATGACCTGCTGCTGAAGCCGATTGAATTGTTTAAAAAACATCCAAGAATATTGGAGAAATTTCAATATCGATTCAAATACTTATTGGTAGATGAATACCAGGATACGAATCGAGCGCAGTACGTTTTGATTAATATGCTCGCATCAAAATTCAGAAATATCTGCGTGGTGGGGGATGATGCACAAAGCATTTATGCATTTCGCGGAGCCGATATCCGCAATATTTTAGATTTTGAACGTGACTACCCCGATACCAAAGTCTATCGACTGGAGCAAAATTACCGCTCGACAAAAACTATCCTTGCTGCTGCAGATTCGGTGATCAAAAATAATCGTTCACAAATTTCTAAAACTCTGTGGACGGATAATCCGAAAGGAGAGAAGATCACTCTTATCGAAGCCGATGACGATAAGGCGGAAGGTGTGCACATCGTTCACCATATTCAGGAAAACATCAGCAAAGAAAAAATCAACCTGAAGGATTTTGCAATTTTGTACCGCACCAATGCACAATCGCGGTCCATTGAAGATGCACTTCGCCGGGCCGGCGTTCCGTACGTCATCGTCGGCGGCATTGAATTTTACAAACGGAAAGAAATTAAAGATGTGCTGGCGTACCTGCGTGTCATCGTCAATCCGAAGGATGAAGAATCACTGCTTCGCATCATCAACTTTCCCGCCAGAGGTATTGGCGAGACAACAATCAATAAATTAATTGAGCAAGCAACGAAGACAAATGCACCGTTGGTTGAAGTGGTTCAAAATGTTCGTGGGCTTGAATCGCTCAACGACAGGACAAAGAATACCGTTGCTCAATTTGCATCACTCATCCAAAAATACAGCGAGATGAAATCGCAAATGTCTGCGAGTGAACTGGCGCGTTCATTAGTGGATGAACTTGGAATTCTTCGCATGTTTAAGGATGAAGGGACACCTGAAGCGCTCGGACGGTGGGAGAACGTTCAGGAGTTACTTTCGGCCGTGACCGAATTTGTTGCGGACAAGAAAGAGCAGGCAACGCTCGAAAACTTTTTGGAAGAAGTTGCGTTGCTCTCCGCCATCGATCAGACATCGGATGAACGGAATTCCGTTACGATGATGACGCTGCACGCTGCCAAAGGTTTGGAGTTTCCGGTGGTGTTCATTGCCGGATTGGAAGAAGGATTATTTCCGATGTATCAAGTAGCACCGGATGTGAGCGAGCTTGAAGAAGAACGGCGGCTGTGCTACGTCGGCATCACCCGTGCGATGAAAAAATTATATCTCTCATACACACGACTGCGGTATCGTTTTGGCGATGTTACGTATCCCGTCATTTCCAGGTTTGTGTCGGAGATTGATGAGACGCTCATCCACAAAGAAACAAACCGGCGTTCAATGTTCACTGCAGAAAAAATTTCTTCCATGCAAAATGCGAGACAACGGTACGCACATTCTTTGCAAACGCATCAAGCACAAAAAAATGAGGCGTTTGTTCCTGATCAGGAAGTAGATTATGAAAATGAATCGCAGGAAGATATCAGTTTAAAAGTTGGTGTGTATGTTGAACACGAAGTGTTCGGCAAAGGAAAAGTGATGCAGTTAAGCGGTAAAGGAGATTCTTCAAAGGCGGTTGTTAATTTTCAATCTGTTGGCATGAAGAATTTAATGATAAAGTTCGCCCGATTGCGAGTGTTAGGTGCATGAGCGGCAGCATGACATCATTCACTCAAAAAACGTTGTCAATAGCAGGTGTTATTCTCTTCAGCATTGTCGTTGTTCGATATTCTGCCATATCTGTGATTGGAAAATTTCTTCCGTTCACGTATTCATCAAACCATTTCCATCTCTTCGAACAGCACTTTTGGCAGTTTGTTTTTTCATTTCTTGCCATGATTTTTCTCTCGCGCGGTCACTTGTGGAGTTACGGTATCAATTCCCAAAACCTTAAAGTGTCGATGGCGTATCTGGCTTGGTTATATCTTGCAACAGTACTTCTGACGATTGTGTTTGCAATCTCAGGTAAAAGTTTAATTCCGATATTTGCGACCGATTTCCCGCTTCATTACAAAACCTCAATTATTCTGATGCTAATTTATTGGATGTCAGCACCTGTTGCTAACACAATTTTATTTTTTGGATTCGGGCAAACCGTACTGATGAAACAGTGGGGAGATTCTTTAAAACTATTTGGGATTCCATGGATTGTGATTCTGTCTGCCTTTTTGTTTACAGTTCTCTCAACTGCGGCATGCTTCGATGGGGTGGGAATTTATTCATGGGCGATAACTTTTTTCTTTGGTGTGTACGCAGGATTTGTGTACTGGAAGACCAACAGTTTAATTACACCGATGCTTGCCCATGCCTTCTTCTTTGGATTTCCACTTTTTGTTAAGATTGCTGGGACGATTTAGTTGTAAGGATTCTCCAGCGGATACTTTTAACCGATTTCTGGTTATTTTAATAATTATTTTCCTTGCAACTCACCCGACTTCTCATTACACTTGAGCCAGCCTTATCCATGTGTTATTAATAGTAAGGATGAACCTCATGCACTTCAAAACAATTGCCCCCCCCTCGACTAAAATTTACTTGCTTATTCTCATTCTTGTTTGTACAACGCAAATATTTGCTCAAGTGGTCATTAAAGATTCGGTGGAGATAACGCCGATAGGAAGAATTACTTCTCCCAATCGGCCAAAAAGTTTTAATTCAAATTTTGACAGACCAATATATCTGAGAATTGGCGGAGTTGTAGGGTTAACTGGTGGTGAACAAATTAATGGAAGCGTCAACCAGCCACTTGAAGAAGCACAAAAATTTAAGCTATTCTGTAATGATTCCCGAATATTACAAGATGCTGCTAACTCAAGTTGTTTATTAGGCCCGTTTATGCAATGGTCTACACTTTCATTTTACATGACATATCCAGATCCTCAATATTATACCTGTGACGGAGGATGTCCTTCTCAGGTTTTTCCTCAAGCAAATTCTGTAGGAATACTTGGAGGTTATTCAAATTCTGATGATGTATTATTTAACCCAGGTGATCCTGAAAGCATTTTTTCTGCATTTCGTTTCCCGATTACGTTAATACCGGATAGTGCGAAAGAAGCGATACCACCGCCAACAGTTCTAAATGATACCCTTGTCTTTGGAAATCCATTTCTTCGAACTTTACAACATACTCTGACAATTCCTGTTACTGGAAATTACCGCATCCGTCTTGAAACGGCAAAACTGAATTCCCATGACGATATTAAACTTCTTACCCCGATAGATACAGTGTTGCTCTCTGATGCGGCCAACAATGTTGGAGTGATGATAGAGCTTGGAGAATTGCAAAAGGGATATCAATTAACACCGGCAATACTTTCTCACGTGTCTCCGTTAGTTGAAGGGACTACCATGTTTCCTAAAGTTTCACAGATAGGATCAGGGAAGTGGATGTTACGTTTTGAAGATTGGACAGACTTGACATTCGACGATGTAACACTGTATGTAGAACCATCTGCCGATCCGCCAGAAAGTTTACATGTAGTTGTGGCGGAAGGAATTATTTGGTACGGCGACACGGTGGCATTACAGATTGTGCCGATGGATGGACAGGGGAGATATTCTCCTTTAGAAACAAGTGAACCGTTGAAGTATTCTATTGAATTAACTCCGGATGGTCAGCAATACGGCTCATTACTCTACAATGGGGAATTGGTGAATATGGTTGAAGGCCTTGACGCTGTGGATGGAATAGGGAAAGGCGTCTCGTTCGTTTCAACATCCTTAGAACCAATTGATACGGTGCAGGTGTTATTTCATGCAAAAGCATATACCGATGCTATAATTTTTTCTATAGCAAGACCGCAACTATCTATTAAGATAAAGAAAAAAATACATGGACAAGAACAAAATGGTATTAAAAAAATAAACCCATCAATACAACCGCTAATAGGCGGTGGAAGCCCGATTGTGTTGATGGAAAATGATCGAACCGTTCCGTTGACCGAAAAAACTATTTTATTGGGAGAATCTAAATTTTTTTATTTGCAGCAAGATGTAAATGGAGAATTAATTCTGAAAGAAACATCTGCTCCGACTTCAGACGCATTGAATCCCACAGAATTTACGCTTACAGCAATTACACCTTCGGACACTCTTGCGGTATATTACGAATATAAAAAACCGTTGTATACGGGGAATACTTTTACAGGTATGGGTCCTTTACCAAAAGGTTATATACGACTTATTGGTCGGTACTGGACTGTAACGGATGACTATAAAGTGCAATTGACTGCAACATATTCCGGAAAGACACAAAGTGTTTATGTGAAGGTGAAGAAACCAGGACTGTTAGGGAATAAACACAACACCATTGATGATGTAAAATCTCAACCCTTTAATCTCGATGAACTGTTAATAACATACGGAGGGAAACATGGTATCCTACCTCAAATGATAAAAGGGCAGATAGAACAAGAAACGATACCGATTTTTACACCGTCATATCGGTATGAGCCATTTAGTGATTTGGCTATACAACTAGATAGCGAAAAAAATATGCAATATTTTAAAAGTACCCTACCATTTATCGTATCAATAAACCCGAACAGTATGGGAGGAAGTTTCCCGACAGGTCACATCAATGTAACGCCAATTCCGTATCCTAAAATACCAATAATGCTTGCTGATTATTTGGCAAATCATTTTAGCGAGTATGTCGATCTTGATCAGAAAAAAGTTATAGGAATTAAGGAACAAACAAAGAAATTAACGGAAGAGTTAAATAATCTGTACCTTCACTTTGTAAAAAAGTATGACAGTAAGAAAATCTCGGAACGACAAATAACAATAAAAGCAAGAGACAGTCTAGCGCTTGAACTACAACAAGATAGTACGCTGAGAAAATCTTTCAATCAGGCATCGCAAACACGTGTTGTAGCATCGTATGGTTTTATACAGATGATGTATACAACGGCAGTGGTTGATAAATTTGAAGAAACGGGGAATCTCTACGGAAATGCTGGAACAACATATATGAAAAGAGATAGTAGCTCCCAGCAACCTGAACTACTTAACGAATATGCCTTTGCTTTCCCTCAGTACGTTGATTTCACTTTAAAAAATTTGCGCAGCGCATTAAAGAAAAAGAAATTACAAACTCTGCCGGAAAATAATTGGGATGACGGGTTTGAAAAAGTATGGTGTAAAACATTTCAACTTCATAATAAATGGAGGAAAAACTACGGTAACGAAGTTATTTCAAAAAGTGTTAACTATGAACCACGATCGGAGAACTAACAATGAAAATTTTAAGAATAATTAGTATTACAATAACTCTGCATATATTGTCTACAGTTATGTTCGCCTTTCAAGAAGGGAATACAATACAACAAATCTTAAAAAACCGTTATGGGAAGAATTTTTTTGTTAAACCGTATCAGTTTAACTCTTTGATAGGAAAAACAGATCCGAAATCGATGGGTGGATATGAAATAACAGACCCGTACGGAACATTAAGTGGATCTGTTTTCTTTTTAGCATCGCCCGACTTCCAAGGCAAATCTCGAGACGAACTAATGGAAGACAAAAGTGTGATTGGATTTTATAGGAATGGCAGTATTCTGTGGGATTCTGGTGAACTTATACCCGATGGAGTTGATGATAATTTGATGGGAACTCTTGATATGAATCAAGATGGTCAAGTTGATTTGCTTTTTCATCTTGGTTCTTGGGATAATGAAAGTAATCCCTATACTATGTGGGTCATAAGTTGGAATGGAACAAGAGGGAAAATCATTAATGATATCGATCCTGAAACCGGACGGTCTGCTATTAAAGGAAACGGCGTATTCGAAATTTTTGATTATGAGGGGGATAATATTTTTGAAATACGAACCAGATGGGAAAAGGACAATGCCTTGTTTCCCGATACATTAATGAGCGTTCGCCCCTGCATAACATATAGCTGGAACGGTTCTTTATATGGTATGTGGCCCACCACTCCACAACTTTCGTGCAGAACATTTTTGCCGAGAAATCGGCTTGCGGTTTTTGTTAAATGCGATGTGACAAAAGATCAACAGAATAATTTTATCTATAACTACGCATGGACTAACAAATTAACCAGCAAACAAAAAATTCAAACAATATGGCTTGAAGGTGTTTATATCCAACCAATTTTCTCTTCACCGTCTCATTGGGGAGGATCTGGAGCTGGTCCCCTAAACGGTTTATTTTGGGACATCCTTGATTGGAAACAAATAGAAATGATAAAACCTGGGAAAACACAAGCCGGTTTTGGGTTGAAGTGTCACCAATTGCCTACCATTGGGAAATATTATGTGCAAGGTGAAACACCCTCACCTAAAACTGAAGGAGATGAACCCGACTTCACACAAGAAGAGTTGCAGCAGGATATATATACAAACTCGATAAAAGGTTTTACGATTGGGCCAATTGATACAAGCATTGTATTTACGTCTGATATTTTGTTGGACTCGCTATTGAGTTATACAACCCAATCAAAAACACTTGGATGGATAAAAGATCAATCAACATCAAATAAATATTTAAATTCTTTTAGCACAGCCAAAACTCAATTACAGGCAAACAATAGCATCGGTGCGCGTCAAACGCTACAAACAGTCATAGCAAACACCATCAGCGACAGTTTACCCGCCTCAGGCGGGCAAGCAAGTAACATTACAAGCGAAGCGTATGCATTGTTGCGGTTTAACACGGAGTATTTAATTTCGCAACTTCCACCGCCAACATCGCCATATTTACCGGTTAAACTCATCACCAGTATCGGTACAAAACTTGCTGGCGGTACATTGCAATATTATGAAGGAGCATGGAAAGATGCTATTAACAACAATGACGGAACATTTAGTGTAGACGCAAAATTAAAAACACTTTCACTACGAATGACGTATGAGTATGGCTCACAGCAAAAAAATAATGTAACGGTGGGAAGTGATACCATTGTTTTTCAAACTGTCAACACACAAGTTAAACTGCAAAATAGTCTTGGCAACCCCATAGACACGGGTACCGTGCAGTACTATGCCGGCGCATGGAGAACATTTGGGACAACCGCTAATGGAGTTGCCGTAAAAGAATTGCTCCCTGTTAATTACACGTTCCGCATGACATACGCGTATGGTAGCAATGACAAAGCACAAGATTTATCAGTAAACCCAATCGTTACATTCCAAACTGTAAATTCGCAATTACAACTCAAGAATAGTGGAGGAAGTT
>JAQUOA010000065.1:11335-12651 GCA_028749215.1 Bacteroidota bacterium | reverse complement strand
TTCTTTTCATTCACCAGCGTTGCCACGTTGCGTCAGTGATTGGTCAAATACTTTTAGCGATATCAAATAATGACGGCCTCTAGTGAAAAGAGTCGTGGAAAGACGACTAAGGGATAAATCTATCTTGAATTTGTTGGAATTACTTGTCCGGCTGAGCCGAAGGATTGAAAGAGGGAAGGTATGATTGAGGAACCGGGATTAAGATCCCAAGATCCAATTCGCGGCACAAGCCGACGAATTATTTAATGCAAGTGTACGTCTATTTTTGTCGGTTGTCAATTTCTATATCCAATGTTTCGTTATCATAGGAGAATAAAGCAATAATTACAGCATCAAAAAAAATTACAACAACCGGCTTATTGCTTGTGCAAGTATGTGATTGGCATACACAATTGGTAGGTATATCACCAAAGCTGTTAACAAGATTTTTTTGGTGACTCTCTTTCCTGTTAATTTTTCTACCGCAACTCTTTTCAGGAGATACACCGAAAATGGTATATTGATCACCACAGCAGTGAGCACACCCGGATTATACATTCCCAACATCACCAAGCCAATCACGTGAGGCATCAACGCATTCCAGAAAATAATGGATTGCAGTGTAAGCAGAATAAATAGTTTTGCGTGAGTTCTCTCCCCTCGCATACAAATAAATGTTATCGCAAAAGGAATAACTGTTACCAAGAATAGCGATAGATATAATTGAGTTGGTGAAAATTGCAGATGCGCAAACAGCGGAATTGTTTTATGAAGTAACGGAAGATGTTCCGGTATCCATGCGGGCATTGTCAGAGCTTCTTCAAGGTTATGAAGCGCAAGAAAAGCCGGTATGAGCCAAAACACCTGTTGGATCGGGCGGTTTTTAACCATAAATAACTCTTTATTTTAATGAAACTTTTTGTACTTTCAGCGTAATTTACAAGGCACTCTTCCCATGTTCAAACAAAAAAAGGAGATTCTATGACAAAAACTATATTTTTAGCCTGCATGGTCGTGCTCATTGCACAATTCGGTATGGCGCAATTGCCGCCAATTATCGACCGCGATTTATTTTTCGGTGATCCGGAAATTTCCGGCGCGCAAATTTCACCGGATGGAAAATGGATTTCTTTCATCAAGCCGTACAACAAGGTAAAAAATATTTGGGTGAAAGGTGTCAATGAAACATTCAACGCAGCTCATCCGGTTACGAACGACACGCTGCGCCCCGTGACAGGATATTTTTGGGCGCGCAATGGAAAATATATTCTCTACGCGCAGGACAAAGGGGGAGACGAAAACTATCGTATCTATGCCGTCAATCCTATGGAAAAAGG
>JAQUOA010000065.1:8386-11235 GCA_028749215.1 Bacteroidota bacterium | reverse complement strand
GTGCGCATCTACTTCAAAGACAAAAAATTTGAATCTGATTTTAAGAAAATGCAAAAGGCACTCCCGCCCGGTGAAGTGGCCGTTACCAATATGACAGAAGATGAAACAGTGTGGATGGTGGTGGTGACGAGCGATGTTGATCCCGGTTCACGGTACATTTACGATACGAAAACGGGAAAGGCAGTCTTGGTTTACAAATCACGCCCCACTCTTCCCAGCGAAAATCTTGCACCGATGAAACCTATCCGCTACACCTCACGCGACGGGATGACGATCCCTGCTTATCTGACAACACCAAAAGGTGTTGAACCAAAAAATCTTCCGGTGGTCATGTTCATTCACGGCGGACCTTGGGCGCGTGATGCGTGGGGATATAATCCGTATGCACAATTTTTAGCCAATCGCGGTTACGCTGTATTTCAGCCGAACTTCCGAGGGTCAACCGGTTTCGGTAAAAAGTTTTTGAACTCCGGTAACAAACAATGGGGCACAGGTTTCATGCAGCATGATATTACCGACGGCGTTCAATATTTAATTAAGGAAGGGATTGCCGATCCGAAGCGTGTTGCTATTTGCGGCGGCTCTTACGGCGGATATGCGACACTTGCAGGCCTGGCGTTCACTCCTAATGTGTATGCGGCTGGATTTGATATTGTTGGCCCGTCCAACATCATCACCCTGCTCAATTCAATTCCACCGTACTGGGCTCCGATCAAAAAGACATTCGCCATTCGCGTCGGTGATATGGAAAAGCCTGATGAAAAGAAAATGCTCGAGGCTCAATCTCCTCTTTTTTCCGCAAGGAACATCAAAGCACCACTCTATGTTGTGCAAGGTGCAAACGATCCGCGTGTAAAGAAAGCAGAGGCGGAACAGATTGTGGTAGCACTGCGTGATCTTGGACGGTCGGTTGAATATATGCTGGCGCCCGATGAAGGTCACGGATATCAAGGACGCGAAAATCGTCTTGCGATGACCGTTGCGATGGAAAAATTCTTTGCAAAACATCTCGGCGGACGAATCCAGGAAACTGTTCCGGAAGATATCCAGAAAAAATTTGATGCCATCACCGTTGATATTAAAACTGTGACGATGCCGGCTGCGCCAAAAGATGAATCGAAATCAGAAGGAATGCCGACATTCAATCCTGCGCTGCTCAAAGCCGATTCAATGTCATACGATATAAAAATGGTAATGAGAGGCCAACAAATGTCCATGTCAATGAAACGTACAGTGATGAAAGTTGAAGCTAGCGGAAAAACTGTATGGCGCGTAACGGATGAATCGAATGGCGCAATGGGATCAGGAACAGAATCCATAGATTTTGATGCGGCAACTCTTCTCCCCATTTCACAAAAAGCACAGCAGGGCCCGGCAACGATTACCATAAACTATTCTTCCACCGGAGTTGAAGGAAAAATTGAAGCGCAAGGACAGACAATGCCTATCAGCGTGAAGACCACTTCACCTATTCTGCCGAGTTCATCGGCAACGGGAATTATAGTTGCTACTCTGCCATTCAAAGAAGGTTATACTGCCACCATTGGAATGCTGGATATGATGGGTGCAAAAGCAAAAAATTTCACCGTGAAAGTTGCCGCCACAGAAAAAATTACCACGGCAAGGGGAACCTTCGACTCTTACAAAGTAGAAGTAAATCCTGTGGATGGCGAAGGAATGAAAATTGTTTATTGGATTTCCACGGCAGACCGAAAGACCGTAAAGAGTGAAACAACACTGCCGGCAATGATGGGCGGAGGAACCGTGACGTCTGAATTGAAATAACGAAAGCGGAAAAAAAACAAAAGGCTGCGTCTTCACGCAGCCTTTTTCATTTTAAATTGATGGCGTTTATTTTAATAGCATCATCTTTTTCATCATCTGTTGGACTTCTCCGTTTGATGTCAAAAATGTCAATCGGGCAAAATAAATTCCACTCGAGAGACTCGATGCAGATCCGCCTTCGGCAGAAAACTTTACGATATGAAATTTCCCTGCATCAACAATGCCGTCAAACAATGTTGCTACCTGCTGGCCGATGGCATTGTAGATTTTCAATGTTGCCCGGCCGCTCGATGGTACAGTGAATTCAAGATTCGTCGAAGGATTGAACGGATTAGGGTAATTTTGATTCAACATGAATACCGCAGGGACATTCCCACTGCCCAGAACATCAAGTGTCGGGGAGCCGATTCCAGTCACTTTTATCGTATCGGGTGAGCTTGAGGCGTTGCTTACAACAAGAAACCATCCGGTGAAAGATGAAACCGCAGACGGAGTAAAACGCAACGTATCAACAAGTGATCCGCTCGGTGGAATGTTTACCAATGTTGGACGTGCTGCAAATTCCGCATGGTTTGCCGAGATGTTCGAAATTTTCAGCGTATCCGTTCCTGTATTTGTTATCGTTACCGTGGTGTCTACGAAATGACCAACTTGCACGGTCCCAAAATCAAATGTCATAGCACTTAAATTTATCATCGGGACAGGTATTGGCGATCCGGTTCCAGTTACTTTTATTGTATCCGGCGAACTTGAGGCGTTGCTTACAACAAGAAACCATCCGGTGAAAGATGAAACCGCAGACGGAGTAAAACGCAACGTGTCAATTACTGATCCGCTTGGCGGAATCTTCACTGACGTTGGACGCGCTGCAAACTCTGGATGGTTTGCCGAGATGTTCGAAATTTTCAGCGTATCGGTTCCTGTATTTGTTATCGTCACCGTGGTGTCTACGAAATGACCAACTTGCACGGTCCCAAAATCAAATGTCATAGCACTTAAATTTATCATCGGGACAGGTATTGGCGATCCGGTTCCAGTTACTTTTATTGTATCCGGCGAACTTG
>JAQUOA010000065.1:0-8286 GCA_028749215.1 Bacteroidota bacterium | reverse complement strand
ACCGTGGTGTCTACGAAATGACCAACTTGCACGGTCCCAAAATCAAATGTCATAGCACTTAAATTTATCATCGGGACAGGTATTGGCGATCCGGTTCCAGTTACTTTTATTGTATCCGGCGAACTTGAGGCGTTGCTTACAACAAGAAACCATCCGGTGAAAGATGAAACCGCAGACGGAGTAAAACGCAACGTGTCAATTACTGATCCGCTTGGCGGAATCTTCACTGACGTTGGACGCGCTGCAAACTCTGGATGGTTTGCCGAGATGTTCGAAATTTTCAGCGTATCCGTTCCGGTATTCGTAATCGTTACCGTGGCGTCTTTGAAGTTACCGACTTGTACCGCACCAAAATTAAATGTCGTGGCACTTAAATTGACAATTGGGAATTGCACAACTTTTCCAATCAACGTAATCCCAACAGTGGAATGGTACGGATCGTTTGTATAAAAATTCATTGTCGCCGTATCAGCACCCGCATTAACAGGTTTATAGTATGCCCAGATGTTTACGGTCCCAGATGCCGGAACGTTGATATTGTACGTTGATAGCGTAAACTCACTCGAGCCTGTAATTCCAATTGACGATGTTAAGGTAGCCGTTCCCGTATTGTTCACAGTAAACATGACACTATCCTTCTGCCCTACTGTGGTCGTTTGCAACAACCCTGATGATGGAGTGATTCCAAAGATCGCATTATTGGCAATGGTAAAAGATCCATTTTTAATAAGAGGCAGTGGAGTGCCTTCATTGAACATCACATTGGAGAGCGTCAAATAAATTGTTGATGGTCTTGGTGTAGAATCAGGAACTGCAAAATGAAGTTTGAACAGAGTTCCGCCAGATGTCACAGAGTTCGCGCTTGCCGCTGCAATAGTAACCGCGCCGCTAGAAAATGATGGAGTAATATTCCATCCTGCAGTTAGTGTTCCGGCAGATACAACATCAAGCAACTGAACAAACGATCCCGTGGTATAGGTAACCTTCATTTGCACCGAAGAAAACCCAACTTTGTTTGGTGTTACAAACAATGGAATATCTACCGTTGAAGCAGGGATCAAAGATGTATCCGGTACGCTCAATCGAAAATCATAAATGTTCACGACTCCGCCGTGGCCGGTTGCGCCTAAGAAATCTTGAGTCCACGCAGTATCAATTCCATTCTTCTTTGCTTTCAACCACCCGGTTGATGAAATGGATGCCCGAGATGTGTCTGAAACACTCCATGAGTACGGTGCCGTTCCGCCGGAGGCAATAAACTGCACTGAGTCTCCGACTATTAAATTTTGAGCGTAGTTTGCAGTAACACTGATCTGAGGAAGTTGCGTTACTATAACATTCGCCGGTGCAAAATTTGATTTAAACGACTCATTAAACAATGGCGCATCAACAAAATTGTTGTACGAATATCCGTACGTATTCATTGTCGCCTTCATTCTCACATACAACAGAATGCCCGAACCTGTAAGTGCCGATGAAGAAGAAAAACCGATGTTAACCCCACCCGGTTTTAAAGAAAAATCCGTCGTTGCTGTTTGGAGTAAGGTTCCCGTGGTAATAATTTGAGACGGCGTCCAAAGACTTGGGTTATACGTCATTGTGAATTGCCCGGAAATAATTCCTAATCCCGTAACATCTGTTGTATAGATTGGAAGATCGAGCCATTGACCTTGGTACCGTGTTGTGTCACGCATCCACAATGATAATGCGCGTATTTCAATCGTACCGGAAGTATCTACAATTCCCGATGAATCGGTGCACACAACTTTCGTGAATCCTGCATTCAATGCGCTTAATAAACCGGTGGAATTTATAGATGCAACGGACGGATTTGTCGTGGACCATACGTACGGAGTCTTCCCTCCACTCACGGTAAATTGTTTTGTATCTCCTTTAGTTATTAAAGCAGTATTAGGACTGACAGTAATAAATGTAGGCGGTTGAACAATCACAGTTCCATTCCTGATTGCTGTCGCTGGAGTTCCTTCATTCAAAAGCGTACTTTGGAAAGTAAAATATCCATAGTTGGTGTAAGTAAATACGTTTGAAAAGAATCGCAGGATGACTAATTTCCCTTTCCCTGTCAGTGCATTCGATCCGATACCAGCAACGCGAATACGTCCCGGAGCAATAGTGTTGACGTCCGTCGTCCATCCCGTCGTCAACGTACTATCTGCTCGAGCACTGATAAACGTGAAAAGAGAATTATTAAACGTAAATTCCACTTGGTAGGACGTCACTCCTAATCCTGTTACGAGACTATCAACGTAGATGGGATAGTCAATTTGCGTTCCACCGACAATGGTTGTGTCATGGAAGGCAATTCCAATCGGTCCGGCATGTGCTGATGCTGCAAGCAGCATCAGCAATCCCCATCCGGCAACGATCCGATTAAAAAAATGTTGTTTCATTGTTAGACCCTTTCAGTGTCTGTACTTGTGCAATAGTGAATAATGTTCTTTGTTGGAAAGAAGATTACTTCACCAACAGCATTTTCTTGACACTGGTAAACGTACCGCTAGACATCCGGTAAATGTACACGCCAGTACCGGTTCTCATTCCGTTATCATTCAATCCGTCCCATGTTACTTTATAGTCGCCGGCATCTTGCACTGCGTTCACTAATTCACGCACCCGTTGACCGGTGATATTGTAAATTTCCACTTTCACTTGTTGTCCATTTTCCGGTACCTGATACGAAATCGTTGTCGTCGGGTTGAATGGATTCGGATAATTTTGATCAAGTGCAAATTTTATCGGCTTACCCTTGATGGTGATGAACGATTGCGACGCTTGTGATTGAGCATTGTTTTCATTCAGGAACAATTTTGAAAACGTTATGGGTGATTTTACTGTCCCTCGAACATCATCCATTGCTTGAAACGTTACTTCAACAATTGCTCCATCGCTCTGGAATGGATCGGTTGATGCAAGAAGAATCTTAATAACACCATCTTTCATATTTTCAGCAATTGAAGCTTTTGCTGCGATACCAATAGCTTTTACTGAAATTGGCTTTAATTGATTTTGGCTGAAAGTCAATTCGATATCGGCGGAGTACACATTTTTCAATCCTGTTGCCGAAAGCGTTACGCTAGTTTGCTTTCCATGATCAACCATACCATCGGTCAGGCCGATGGATGCCAAAGTTCCAGTCTTGGGAAGAATATGTTCCGGCGGATTAGTACTATTATATTCAACCGGGAAAATGCTAATTTTACCGACAACGTACTGCAAGATAAGAGAAGCATCGTAGGCTGTAATACCACTTACACCGCTTACATCGGCAACTCTTTTTTGAATGTCATTGAATGGATTTGCAATTGAATCTGCCAGCCAACGTAACACAAGCGAAGCATCAAACGCTTGGACACTGCCATTCAAACTCACATCTCCAACCAATGGATTCAAAGCGCCTGATCCAAGGAAACCGCTATAGTTCACATTGTCGGTAACCGTTTGGCCAACACCGCCAGGATTTCCTGTATGTGTTGGTCCTGTATTGCTTCCCCACCAATTCCAACGAGCATCGATGTTAAATGATTTATTGACGTTGTTGAATACTAACGGTGCGGTGTTTTGATAGATGTCGGAATAATTGACAATAGGATTTGATGCGCCATTTGCAATGATCGCAGAATAGTTATTGTTTAACGAACTATACGTAATCTTCGGGCTTGCATTATTGACGGTAATTGCAGCGCCGCTATAAGAGAGTCCGGCATAACGAATAATACTATTTCTTAATCTGCACAAAGGATCGAGTGATTCATCAGCAAAGCTTAGTCCGCTCCATCCCGGATACCAATAAAATGGCGCTCCTGAATACTGATTCGGCTGGCTTGCTGTACTATCTGAGTTTGTATCTCCATGATAGAAATCATCGCGTATATCAGTAAACACAATCGTGCTATCCGGACTTGATCCGCCCTCTGCAATCAATCCTTTATGAATTGACATACCTGTTCCCGGGAAGAATTTCAGTATGACACCGGGAGAAATTGTGAGAATAGAATTACTTGCAACGGTATAATTTCCAAATAAGTACGGAATATTGTTCCATCCGGCAAAAGTACGTTTTGCTAACGTTACATCTTGAACAAGCGTTTCATTATCAAGAATTCCAATTGCTTTAAATGTCGTACCGGAAATAATATCCCCTAACGTTGAACTTGGATACGATACAAGTGAAGTGCGCATTGGTGCATACGTTAAGTTGTTGAAAACGCAGCTGTCTAACGTTGGATTGGAGACACCTGTCAGATAAACACCCCAGTTTGTCCGATCAAAAGTAGTTCTGGTAATCTTAGGTGACGCTTGAGCAAGATTAATACCTCCGTCAGTCCATCGAAACACGGAATACCGGATTGAACTGAGCGAGTCAATACTTACGTCTGCAAAACTAATTCGCGAACCGTATCCAATGGCGGGTGAATTCCCTGATCCGTTTTGGTTTGTGTCGAATGGATTGCCATAGCTATCATCACGTGAATCTGTAAAGACAACATTTTGCGACGGCGTACCGTTTACTGCCAAGGCACCATTCACTTGCCAATTTCCGTCTTTAAATACGACTCCGGCAGGAATGGTAATAGTAGTGCTCGTATTGATTGTCAATGTACCATACAGCAAATAAGTGATATTGTTAAACCCGCCAAAATTTCTTATCGGAACCGTTGCATCAACCGAGAATGTTTCCGGTACTATACCGAGAGCCATATATCCAACGTTGAATGCGGCATTGTTGGAAAATGTTGGATTTGAAAACATACTCATGGCAATTGGTGAATAAGAAATATTTATCAACGTATCACTGGCTATGGTTGGATGAGCGCTGCCGAATACTCCTATTCCCGATGTATTAGATTGCTCAATCATACTGCTGTCGATGACCACGGCAGCATTGAACACCCGAATTGTTCCCCACTGATAATTATAAAGGGCATATCCGTTACCGCCATAACGGAATACGCAGTGACGCATGATATTGAGACTATCGGCACTCGATGCGCTAAAGTCAATCACATTCCAATCACCTCTGTTTGGAGAACTGCTGTTGCCATCATTATTCGTGTCACCACCATTCGAGTCGTCCTTAAATGATGTGAAAACAATTTTTTGAGACGGTGTTCCATTCGCAACAAGCGCGCCTTGCACACTTATGGCGTTGTAATAGTTTGAAAGTTTAATAACAACTCCAGGAGCAATCGTTAACACAGCATTGGGGCTAATTGTAAGATTGTCGACGATGTATGCAATGTTATTAATCCCTGCAACATCTCGTTTTGCAAGCGTTGCATTCGAAGAAAGAGTCCCTTCCAAAATGCGAATACCTTTGCTGCCGTTTGCCGTAAATGTAATTGCCGTAAATGTAGGATTTGCTTTAAGCGACATTGCGATAGGATCGAGTCGGCAGTTTGCGATGGCTACATTGTTAACGAGTGGTGTTGAACTGTTTTCACACTTTACCCCAAAGTTGTACGAATCGGAAAGTGTTGAATTTGACAGTGTGCTTCCCGCATCGGTATATGTCACTGCGCCATACGTATTACCGCCACCGAACTTAACAATACAGCTATCAATCAATGAGAATACGTCATCGCTTGTTGCTTGAAATCGGATTGTATACCAATCTCCCACTGCCGGTGCTGACCCATTTCCATCTCCATTTGTATCGCCAGGTAATGGTGCACCCGAGTTACCGTAATTATCATCTTTCAGTGATGTAAAAATAACTTGTCCACCAGAAGTTGTTCCCTTTGCTTTGAATCCTCCATTTACATAAATACCGGTGCTGGTATTAAATTTCAAAACAATCCCGGGATCAACAGTAACGTTTGTTCCGGAGTTAATTGTAAGATCTTCCAGCAAAACATAGGTAATATTCGTAATCCCAGCAATGTCTCGTTTTTTGATTGTTCCACTTGCACCTAAAAGTTCACCAATAATACCTAACGCTCTCCACTTTGCATTAACAAATCCGATTCCCGAAAACGTTGGATCTGCAGACACTGACATTGCAATTGGAGTATAATCGGAATTCACAATCGTGTCATTCATCATTTTTGGATTGGATGCTTGGAACGCATATACTCCGTACACAACATTATCAAGTCGAGTGTTAAAAATATTCGGGCTGGCATTCACCGTGGTAACTTCGCCTCCACTAATCCATCGCGTGTTGTAATAGCTGCTGGTAAGCGCCCCATAGGCTAATCGGCAATAATTTATAATTGAACTTGAATCGCTTACTCCTTCAAACACAATACCACTCCAATCACCTTTAACCGGAACGGTGGAAGTACCATCTTTATTGGTGTCTTTGGGATTTCCAAAATTGTCATCTTTTGATGATGTAATAATAATCAAACTATCAGGTGTTGCACTCGCAACAAGTTTTCCTTGCACAACAAAACGATCGTAGTAATCTTTCCCTTTGATCACAATGCCTTTGTTGATCGTAAGCGTGATACCCACGGGAATGGTAACACTCTCCAGCATTAAGTACGTGATATTTGGTATAGACGTCACCGAGCGAATTGGCAGTAGGGAATTTGCGGGCAATGTTCCGCCTAATAATCCAATCGCGTCAAATCCATTATCGGATGCTGAAAAAGTGTTATTGGTGAAAATTGGATTTGCCGCAAACGAAATTGCTATTGGCACAACGGTGCTTGTACCAACGGTGTTATTTTTGAAAATTGGATTTGAAACAAATTGCATCATCGCGCCATAATAGTTGTTCGACATATCACAGCTATCTATAGTCGGACTTGCATTGTACATTGTGATACCGCCGGTGTTACCGCCGCCTGCGTACGAAACCTTTACATGTCTCATCACGCAAACACTATCAATGCTCGGATCATTAAAAACAATTCCACCCCAATCGCTTGCATGTGGTGCAGTAGCCGTTCCATCACCATTGGTATCACTGCCGGGAGTTGGAAGGTTATCATTTCGGTATGACGTAACATAAATATTCTGTCCGGTGCCAGCTACTGCGTTAAGAGCGCCATTCACATTTAAATGTCCTCCGGCAAATTTTAGGACATCGCCTGAAGAGATGGTTAATGTTTGACCCGTATTAACATTAAAATCATACGGGAAATAATACGGTATAGAAATTGTATCAAGAATCATGGTGTTCGTGTTACTAAAATTCACGTATACTCCGTTGTGATTATTGCCCGTAAATGAATTCACACCATTAAAAACAAGTGATGCCGTACCGTTGTTGTACGACAAAGGCCAATCACTTGACGAGACACTACAACTTGTGACGTTGACACTTGTTCCACCATCAAAGGTAATACCGGTATTTGTATTATTTGAAACAGTGGAATTGAAAATGTTCAACGTACCAACATTGGCATAAATACCATTGGTCGAAGAATTAGAAATTGAAGTTCCATAAATATTTGTTATGCCATTCCGCACATAAATATTACTGTAGCTGCTTGCTCCTCCGAATCGTATTTGGCATGTATCGAAATTAATGGTGGGTGAGGTAATATAATCACCGCATTGAATTGTTCCCCAATCTCCTTTTAGCGGGCTTCCCCCTGCTGTATCTTTGCTTGATGTGAAGATGGCAAATCGTGCCTGAAGATTACCGGACAAGAGCAATCGGGTCGCGGATTTAAATCGCACAACAACACCGGAATCAACAGTGAGAGTGAATCCTGCGGTCACCGACAAATCGGAGGTAACGATGTACGGGCTTTTTGCAAGTGTCCATGTTGAATCTTTACTTATTGTTCCTGCAACATTCGTCTGACCATAAACAGACTCAATTGTCAGCATTACAAATAACACTATACCAAAGGTACGCATGGCAACCCCTCCTAAAAAATTAGAAACGTATGAGAAATGATTAATGAAATAATATTCTATGTTTTGGTATTAATGAAGCCAACGAAAGAAAACCTCATCAATATAAAGAACTGACGTTAATTACATATTATCAAAATATAACGGGTATGAAGTAATAAACGAAAGGAGCACTACTTCCTTTCATTCAGCAATTTCTGTTAATAGAAATTTTTCATCATATTTGCAATTTGAAAAAAGAACTATATGCACCAAGGTAGGAATTAACTTAGAAATGCACCGACCTCCCTTTCGGCTTGCACAAACGTATGGAATTGGTTTTCAAATGTCAATACCACTTTTTTAACTGTGGTTTAAATCACAAACAAGAGTTGAAACTTCACCTTGGAAAATAATTTCACAAAAATATAGACTGGATATTTCATCCTGTATGTTTACCGAAGTAAAAAAAAG
>JAQUOA010000275.1 GCA_028749215.1 Bacteroidota bacterium | reverse complement strand
AATTATTTGAACTGGAACGTTTTAAAGTCAGCATTCATAAAGATTCGAGTGATAAAGATGCACGCTCCGAGGCGCTGATAAAAGTGCGTGTTGGCGATGAAACGGAAATTACCGCAGCTGAAGGAAATGGTCCCGTCAATGCGCTTGATAAAGCATTGCGTAAAGCACTCGAGCGATTCTATCCGCAGCTCAAAGAAATTCAGTTGACTGATTATAAGGTACGCGTGCTCGATACAAAAAATGCCACAGGGGCAAAAGTGCGTGTCTTGATTGAAACGAAGAACGGAAATTCTTCGTGGAACACCGTCGGCGTTTCATCGGACGTTGTGGAAGCAAGCTGGAAAGCACTGGTTGATTCAATTACGTACCATTTGTTGAAAAAGTAAAACCAAAAAATTGGTAGACGACAGATGATAGACGAAAGAACCATTTTTCATTTACCTTCTACCTTTTTACAATTCTTGAAGAAGAAAAGAAACAGAAAGTATAGAGTTAAAAATAAAAAGAGGAAGTGAATGATTATAGTTTTAAAACCAGAAACAAATCAAGAACAATTCGATCATATTATTGACCGCGTGAATGAATTCGGTTTCAAACCGCATTCTATTGTAGGTGAAGAGAGAACCGTTATTGCCTGTGTTGGTGATGAACGTGGGAAATCTCAATTGCAGGCATTGGAATCGCTCGATTATGTAGAAAGCGTGGTCCCTATTTTAAAACCATTTAAGCTTGCCAGCAAAGAAACGCGACCCCGCAGCACTGTGAAAATCGGAAACGTGGAATTTGGCAATTCACAGTTCGTTGTGATTGCAGGACCGTGTTCCGTTGAAACGCGTGAACAAATTATCTTAAGTGCAGAGCAGGTGAAAAAAGCTGGGGCTCAAATGCTGCGCGGTGGCGCGTTCAAGCCGCGAACATCGCCGTATTCATTTCAAGGATTAGAAGAAGAAGGATTGAAATTGCTTGCCGAAGCGCGTGAAAAAACCGGATTGCCTTTTGCAACCGAAGTTATTTCACCGAGCGACGTTGCACTCGTAGCAAAATATTCCGATATGCTTCAGATCGGTGCACGTAACATGCAGAACTTTGCGCTGTTAAAGGAAGTCGGGAAATCGAAACGGCCTATTCTTTTGAAACGCGGAATGTCGAGCACGTACAAAGAATTGTTAATGTCGGCTGAATACATTATGTCGCAAGGAAATTACGATGTGGTCTTGTGCGAGCGCGGTATTCGTACGTTTGAAGATTACACACGCAACACGTTTGACCTCACCGCAGTGCCTGCTTTAAAAGAAATGTCACACTTACCGGTGGTCGTCGATCCGAGTCATGGTACGGGCGTTCGCAGTTTAGTGACACCAATGGCAAAAGCTGCAGTTCCCGTCGGTGCGGATGGAATTATCATTGAAGTGCATCCGAATCCGGAAAAAGCATTTTCAGACGGCGCACAATCGCTGATGCCCGAACAGTTTACTTCTCTTATGAATGACCTACGACGCTATCTACCGTTGGAGAATAAACATTTATGACGAGTTTTGTCATTCTGAATCCCGCGAAGCGGGATGAAGAATCCAGTTTTTTTGCACCCTGCACACAACCAGATTCTTCGCTGCGCTCAGAATGACACAGAAATATTTTTCAAAGAGGACATTATGAGTAACCGAATATATATTTTCGATACGACCCTGCGCGATGGTGAACAATCGCCGGGATGCAGTATGAATTTTGATGAAAAAATTCGGATGGCGCGACAGCTTGAACGGCTTCAAGTGGATGTGATCGAAGCGGGATTTCCTATTGCGAGCGAAGGTGATTTTGAATCGGTAAAAGAAATTGCAAAACAAATCCGCCATTGCTCAATTGCGGGATTAAGCCGCGCAACGAAAACCGATATTGACAGAGCATGGGAAGCGTTGAAGCATGCGGCCAAACCGCGTATCCATACATTTATCGCCACGTCGGATATTCATTTGAAATTCAAATTGAAAAAAACACGCGAGCAGGTGCTGGATGAAGCAATGAAAGCGGTGCGGTACGCAAAATCACTCTGTCATGATGTAGAATTTTCGTGTGAAGATGCATCGCGGAGCGACATCGATTATCTCTGTCAGATTGTTGAAGCGGTGATTGCTGAAGGTGCAACTGTTGTCAATATTCCCGATACCGTTGGTTATGCAATTCCGAATGAATACGGCAACATCATTAAATCGCTGATGGATCGGGTTCCGAACATAAACAAGGCAATGCTGAGTGTTCATTGTCATAACGATCTTGGAATGGCAGTCGCGAATTCTCTCGCAGGAGTATTGAACGGAGCGCGCCAAGTTGAATGTACAGTAAATGGAATTGGTGAGCGTGCGGGAAATGCTTCGCTGGAAGAAATTGCGATGGCAGTCCGTACACGAAGCGAAGCGATGAACGTGACGACCAATATCAACACCGATGAAATTTACAAATCGAGCAAGCTGCTTGTGTCACTGACCGGAATGCATATTCAACGCAACAAAGCTATTGTTGGCGACAATGCATTTGCGCACGAAGCTGGCATCCACCAGGACGGCATGCTGAAGAATGCCATCACGTACGAAATTATGACGCCGCAAAGCGTCGGTATTAAACACAGCACACTGGTACTTGGCAAGCACAGTGGACGTCATGCGTTAAAACAACGCTATGCGGAACTCGGTTACAATTTATCGCACGAAGAAATAGAAAAAGCGTACACCGTCTTCACAAAAATTGCCGACGAGAAGAAACAAATTTTCGACGATGACCTGGTTGCAATTCTTCAGGACGAAATATCGGCAATGAATGAAACGTATAAACTTGAAACGTTTCAAGTAACCAGCGGCCTCAATCTCGTGCCGACGGCAACCGTTGGTTTGAAAAAAGGAAATGAGTTCTTTCAGGATTCTGCAACAGGCGATGGCCCGGTTGATGCTGCGTACCGTGCTATTGAACGCATTACGGGAATCAGCGTCGAGCTTCTCGATTACTCCATTAAATCTGTTGCATGGGGACGCGATGCCATCGGCGAAGTGTTCGTGAAGATTGCAATTGACGGCTATGTATTTAACGGCCGCTCAGCAAGCACCGATGTGATTACCGGAAGCGTGAAAGCGTATCTCAACGCAATTAATCACGCAGTTGGTGCACGGTATAGAAAAGAGAAAGAATCACTTGTACGAAACGAAGCGCAAGCAGTTTAGTCAATGAACAATTATCAGTTAACAATGCACTATTCTTGAGGCTGTTATTTTATGGCTATGACAATCACCGAAAAAATTTTAGGAAAGCACTCCGGTAAAAATGCTTTACAACCGGGCGACAATGTTTGGATTGATGTTGATGTATTGATGACGCACGATGTGTGCGGACCGGGAACATTTGGAATTTTCAAACGCGAGTTTGGCAAGGATGCAAAGGTATGGGATAAAGAAAAACTTGTTG
>JAQUOA010000274.1 GCA_028749215.1 Bacteroidota bacterium | reverse complement strand
GCGGTTTGGAATTTTCCGGGTACAACGCGAAAATGCAAGGCAATTACCTGATGTGGAGGAAAAATTGCCTTGATGTGCTTTTAAAACTCGGCGATAAAGGAACACCATTCCGTGAAAAAATTACCAAGGACGAAAACGGTGCGTACTTTTATCAAAATTCTGCACAACTCATTCTTGAGACATTGAAACTTTCGCTTCCGATTGCTGAAATTGATGCAAAGAAAAATTCTGCATCTGCTCCGGCACCGAAAGCTGTAACGCAGCCGAAAGTCCAGCATCATCAGCCGGCGCCATCAAAACAACCGATTCAACCGGCTGCACCGGTGCCTCCAAAACCTGAACCAGTGCAATCTAAGCCGGAACCTGCATCTTTCAATGGAATTCAAAAAGAGGTCTTCGTTCTTTCATCGTCACCCACAGAATTAGAGAACCAGCTCACAACATTCTTAAAAGAAATCAGCATCGAACCGGTCGTCTTTCATCGTGGCGGTGCGTTTGATGCCATTGCGCAATTTTGTGAAAAACATCCAAGCGTGAAATATGCGTACTATTTATTTACCGCAGACGATGTTCACAATGCGATGTTCGAATTGGGATACCTTGCCGGAAAAATTGGCATCGGTAAAATTTGCATCATCCATAAAAAAGAAGATGTCCCGCCGAAAGATATTCCGGGAATTTCCTACAAGGAGATCGTTGTAAAATTAGAAGAGATTAGTTTTGGGTTGATTAAAGATCTTAAAGCCGCCGGCTACACTGTTTCGATATAATCACTTCTTGGCTCCCTTCGTTCGCATTAAAACAACATTTAGTCTGCACAACTCATGAATCTTTCTGACATTTATACAAAAGTCCGTACCAGTCAACGCATAACTTCTGAAGAAGGATTATTTCTTTTTCGTAATGCACACTTGCTCGATCTCGGCGATCTGGCAAATGAAATCCGTTTCAAAAAAAATCCTGACGCTGCAGTGACCTTTGTGCTCGATTCCAATCCGAATTATTCAAATGTCTGTACCATCGACTGTATCTTCTGCGCTTTCTACCGTCACCCCGGCGAAGAAGGTGTTTACACATACACAGTGGATGAAATGATTGAGAAGTTCAAAGACTCTGCCTCAAAAGGGATTACGACAATATTGCTGCAAGGCGGAGTTAATCCCGATTTACCGTTTGAATATTATCTGGAGATGGTGTCGCGCACACGAAAAGAAGTGCCGCAAATTTATCCGCACTTCTACTCCACCTCTGAAATTCTTGAAATGGTTCGCGTGTCTGGATTGTCTCTTCCTGAAGTGTTGAAGAAATTATGGGATGCTGGTTTGCGGTCTATTCCGGGCGGCGGCGCCGAGATTTTGTCTGACCGTGTCAAGAAAAAGATCAGCAGTAAGAAAGGTACCTCGGCAGATTGGCTGAACGTGATGCGTGAAGCGCATAAGCTTGGATATAAAACAACCGCAACAATGATGTACGGACATTTGGAAAAAGATGAAGATATTGTTGAACACCTCGAAGTTATTCGTCAACTGCAGGATGAATATTCCGGATTCACGGCGTTCGTTCCGTGGAGTTTCAAACCCGGAAATACTCCGCTGGAAAAAATTATCCCCACGTACGCAACACCGAAACGCTACCTTGAAATGATTGCCTTCTCACGCATCTACTTAGACAACTTCGATCATATTCAAGCGTCATGGTTCAGCGAAGGAAAGAAGACAGGACAAATTGCCCTGCACTTTGGTGCCGATGATTTCGGCGGGACACTGCTGGAAGAAAATGTTCATGCGGCGGCAAACTTCGTCAACAAAACAAATACCGAAGAGTGCATTTCCCTCATTCACGATTCCGGTTTTGATGCAGCACAGCGAGGAACGCTGTATGATATCAAAAAAATTATTCGGAGAATTAAAGCCGCGTAAGAAAGTCAAATCCCTTCGAAGATTCTAAACCTTCGGAAGGGTAATTAGTCTTTTTCCCTCTTCTAAAAATTCTTTCACTTCATCCCCGGTTTGTCCTTCAGCGTAGATGCGAACAAGCGGTTCTGTTTGCGATGAACGGATTAGAAGCCATCGTGAATCGCCGCAGAAGAATTTTATCCCTGTTGAAGTACCATTTTCTTCGAAGGTGCTTATTGAGCCTACTGCATATTTTCCAAGAGATGGTATATGACGAGATTTCAATTCCGACAAAATTTCACCGCGATCCGGCTTGTCATAGGGAACATCAACTCGGTCATACTGCAATTCTCCAACCATTCCGCGAATATCATCCATAATGCGATACAGAGATTTCCCTGACAGTGCAATCATTTCAGCAAACATTAACCCTGCTGCAATCCCGTCGCGTTCAGGCAGGTGATTTTTAAAACCGAATCCTCCACTCTCCTCAGCCCCAAACATAAAATCTTCTTTCAACATGACTTCGGTAATGTATTTAAAACCCACGCTGACGTCGTACGTCTTTTCATTCCATCGTTCCGCAAGCATACGAACTTTATCCGTCACCGAAGCAGATTTTATGACAGCACCATTCCATTTTTTATTTTCATGCAAATGCCAAAGAAGAGCCAGCGCATTTTCCTGTGCCGTCATCCATTTCCCATCTTCATACACAACACTGCATCGGTCGGCATCGCCGTCCGTGGCTAGTCCAAGCACTGCGTCAGTGACGCGCGTGTTGTAGAGCAAGGGACCTAGATTTTTTTCTATCGGTTCAGGAGAACGATCATAGAATCGATGTTCAGGTTCTCCAAAAATTGTCTGCGCACGCCATCCAAGCCGCGTCAAAATATCTTCAAGTATTGTTTGCCCCGCTCCGCCCATTGAATCGATCATCACGCTGGCATTGCTGTCCGGACGTGACGCAAAGTGTTGAAGAGCAGAAAAATCAATGATGGTTTTAAGATGCTCACAATAGTCCGGGAGAAAATCAGTAACGGTAATTCTTTTGTCGGACCGTTGGAGCGGGTTCACATCGTCACGAACAAACTGTTCTATCAACCGAGTCTCTTCACTCATAAACGGGCCACCGTACGACGCTTTGAATTTTACTCCGTTGTAATTTGAAGGATTGTGACTAGCGGTAATCATTATTCCGGAAGAGCACTGCAACTGTTTTACTGCATATGAAAGTACAGGCGTAGGAATAATTGAAGAAGAGAGGTAGACATTAATATCTCGTTCCGACAGAATTTCGGCGAATAGCCGAGCATAGTTGTTTGAATCTTTGCGTCCATCAAAACCAATTGCAACAGGCTTATTACTTACTTTTTTTTCTTGTAAATAGCTGGCAAAAGCGGCAGCAACGCGTGAGAGATTTCCTTCGTTAAACTTTTCACCAACAATGGCTCGCCATCCATCGGTTCCAAATTTTATTGAAGCATTCATATTCTTAAAACTTCAATGAGAATTGAAGAGCCGGCTGGTCGTTAATGACACCCAATGAAACATTGGTATCA
>JAQUOA010000273.1 GCA_028749215.1 Bacteroidota bacterium | reverse complement strand
CAAAGATTTTTTCATAAAGGTTTTCTCAAGAGTTATGAACAGCAGTCAGATTGCTGCTGTTTCGGCGGACACTTCACAGTTCCGTAGCTGCAAAACACACAGCAATCGCCCGTCAGAGGTTTAAGAACGGTGCTGCAGTGAGGACATTGATAAAAATATTGGCACGAGTTGGTTGGCATCTGTTCTTCTGTCTGCTGTCCGCATGCGGGACATGTAATAGTAGAGAAAAATTTGATGTCAGTTGTCTGATGGTGCAACGAAGTATCTCCGTTGGTTTGATAATGCAAATCGTTTTTACTGAACGGTGTTCTTGCTAAAAATATTCCGTTAACCCGTCGAACGCATGCGACACCGGAATAGAGTATTCGATGGAGTTAAGAATTTGACGTGTCAAGAGAAGTTTTTCTTGGAGAAAATCATCGGTATGCATCGGGTCGTGGTGGGTCACAATCCAGCGTTTCACATTACACAGCTTGCAGAGCAGACATCCGTTGGAAAGCATGGTGTGCCCCCAGCCGATTTTCTTTTCATACTCCTCGTTCGTGTATTGCGATTCTGAAATTAGAACGTCAGCATCGTTGATGAATTGAAGCAGGTTGCTGTACCGCGAAAGAATTTCGGCATCGAGCAGAGCCGCATCGGGAGCGCCGCGATATCCTTTTAAAAATTCATTGTCGGTCATGTAGACGATGGTTTTTCCGTTGAGCGAAAATTTGAATCCGACTGCCGCACCGGGATGATGGACATACTCCCAGTACATTTTTAATGAGCCGACCGTCGTCGGACTTTCGGACAATTGGCGGAATTCAATTGTTCCGGGAAGATCCGGCAATTGCACGGGAAAATAATCCGCGTCGAGTTGCCCACTGAAAATAGACCGTAAATCTTTTCCAAAGCCGGAAACGCCGTACACTGTCAATGATGTTTCAGGGCGAAAAGCCGGAACAAAAAACGGAAAGCCTTGAATATGATCCCAGTGTGTATGTCCGATGAAAAGGTGAATCGGGCGCGGCGGTTCGCTCATCAACCGCACACCAAGTTCGCGAATTCCTGTACCGGCATCAATGATGATTGTTGAATGTCCGTCGTTTACTTCCAGGCAGGGGGTGTTGCCGCCGTGGCGCAGGAACGATGTTCCGCTGACCGGAACAGAACCGCGCGTTCCCCAAAAGCGGATGTACGGTTTACTGCGGTCAAGAGTAACGGTGAAACGTTTTCCCGATGTTGGAACCAACGATGGCGGCGGAGTCTGTGGAGACCGCGGGCGATAAAGACATTCTTTTACGATCGTCAGCAATTGTGCCAGCGTAAACGGCTTGGTAAGGTAACCGTACGCGCCCTGTTGAAAGGCAAGATCTTTTTCCGGCTTATAATCTTTTGCTGAACACATGACAACGCCAATGGACGATGTCGCAGGGTCTGCTTTCAATTGTTTCAGCACGTCAAATCCGTGAATACCGGGCATCATGATGTCTAAGAGAATGACATCAGGTTTATACGCGGGCACTTTCTCCAAACATTCTTCGCCGGTAGAGACTGTTGCGACCTCATATCCATTGTCGGAAAGATAATGGTACATGATGGTACGCATCGCTTCTTCGTCATCAACAACAAGAACTCGTTTCAATTTTATTTCGGGCATTGATGTTTATAAAAAAAGTGGCGGAGAACGAAAGTTAACACTAACGGAAAGGTAGAGAATTTCGAATTACAGTTCAACACCAAAAACAGTGCGAAAAATGCCATGTGAGCAAGGGTACAACCAATGATGTTCAATGGAACTTTTTTTCACCCGCTTCAACGGCTATGTCGAGGTAATCATCTTTTGTAGGGATAGCACAGGAATACTCCCCGCTGTAAGAGCACCATGGATTATACGCCGTATTGAAATCGATGGTGTAGATAAAATTTTTATCAGGGTGAAATTCAAAATCTAAATAACGTCCCACATTGTATGTTTCTTTTCCGGTCGTCTTGTCGGTCAACCAGATGCTGTAATATTCCTCACCTCTGCGGCTGAAGTTTTTATAGACGTGTATAGTAAATTCCTTGCCGCGAAAATTCCAGCGAAGATATCCGTACTTGATGCTTTTCCTTTCTTCACCTTTCGTTCCAAGAACAATGATCGTATCCTTGCGGTCGTTTTCATGAAGAGGGCTTGTAAACACAAGATCAGGATCGATATCAAAATATTTCAATGGCGCAAAGTGGGCGGTAGTATCCCGGCGGAACGGAGAAGAAGGATCATTCTTCATGAATTCATCTTTTTCTTTTCGCGATTTCTCAATCGACGCAATGTATTCCTTTTGCGTTGGAGTATAATTCTTTCCGCAAGAAATGAAAAATAGACAGGAAAGGAGTATTAAAATAATCTTCATTTTGAACGATGACTTTTTACTTACTCTCACACCAAGCCGCTAAGAAAAAAAAATATTGTTTAGTACCTTTGCGTCTTTGCGTGAGATTTATTTCAATTACTTTTTATACGTCTTCAAATTCTTTTCGTCTTCTTTTGTTGCCGGTTTAAGGCTTACCGCAGCTCCGCCGCCCGGAGCAAGCTGTAACCTCAAAACGGTTTTGTTGCTGACGATGTAGCGTGCGATAGTGTACGCCATCGGATTCTTTTCCCAATGAGCATCGGCAGCGTCAGCGTACACGGTGGCGACATATTTTTGTTTCGGATCAAGAAAGTTTAAAGGGGCAGTGGCCGTACGGGCATTCTCATCGGTGATGGAGCCGAGGTACCATTCTTCTTTGTTCTTTGCTTTTCGCGCTTCGGTGATGTAGTCGCCTGGTTCGGCTTCAAGAATTTTTGTGTCATCCCAATCAACGGCGACATCTTTAATGAACTGAAACGCATCCATGAATCGTTCGTAGTTCTCCGGCAGGTCGGCCGCCATTTGCAGAGGGCTGTACATTGTCACATACAACGCCAATTGTTTTACCAATGTCGTATGCACCTGCTCTTTTTTGTTCGGATTGTAGTAATTCATTTTAATCTGAAAAATTCCCGGCGTGTAATCCATCGGTCCTCCCATCAGTCGTGTGAAGGGGAGAATGGTTTCGTGATCAGGCGCGTTGCCCACACTCCATGCGTTGAATTCATTTCCGCGTGCGGCTTCGCATGCCAGCCAATTCGGATACGTTCTCTGCAATCCTGTGGGATGAACAGGTTCATGAGCGTCCAACAAAATTTTATATTTCGCAGTTTTTTCAGCCACGCGAATGTAATGATTTACCATCCATTGTCCGTCGTGCTGTTCACCGCGCGGAATAATTTTTCCGACGTATCCCGTCTTCACGGCATCATAGCCGTGTTCTTTCATAAAGCGGTACGCATCATCCATTCGCTGTTCGTAATTTGTCGCGGACGCGGATGTTTCGTGATGCATGATGAGTTTTACCCCTTTTTCAGCGGCATATTTTTGCACGGCCGCTACATCGAAATCAGGATAAGGGGTG
>JAQUOA010000064.1 GCA_028749215.1 Bacteroidota bacterium | reverse complement strand
TGTACCCTGACACACCATAATCATCGTATTCCATAAGCTGCGACTTTCATACAGACGTTGTGCCGTTAGCGGTGAAGGTTTTTCCCAAAATCGTTTAACTCGATAGATATCCGTTCCGTGCCATTCTGCAATTTTTTTCTCCGGCTCAATCCATCCATAATCGGTGCTTGCCTCTTCCGCTTCGACCCCGAGGAGCATGAGGAGTTTTGAATGACGTCCAACGTACGTTGCCGCAGAGATCACGTATTCCATCAGGCGAGATTCTCCCAGCACGAAGTGATCTGACGGGAAAATTGCCACTGTCGCCTCGGGGTCTTGATGACAGATATGGAGCAGGGGAAAAAGAATGCTGGCACCGGTTTCACGATCGAAAGGCTGGACGAAGATATTTCTCTCGGTAATTCCTTTCAGCTCGTTTCTGGCGTGTTCAAAATGCTGGGAGCTGACCGTTACGGCAATCCGATTCGGCGGAATGATTTTCTGAATCCGGCTGAAGGTGTGCTGCAACATTGAGCGCGTCCCGGTAAATGCGCAATACTGCTTCGGCATGTCGTTGTTGAACCGTTCCCGAACAAGCCGTCTCACTCTCTTCCCTTCGCCCCCTGCCAATACAATGCCCCACATGTGCTCATCATGTTCGTTCAAGAAAGTTATCCTTCAGTAGATGGTTGCACCGTTATTCATTTGTTAAGTCGATGACCGAGCGAAGGGTTCGCAGTATTTCATCGGGGAAATATGGTTTTTGAACAAAGAGTTTCACTCCTGCCTTCAGCATTTCAGACTTGTCGTTCTGCTCAATGAAACCGCTGGCCATAATGACCTTTGCTTTTGGATTGATGGTTCTGATGTTTCGGAAAACTTCCCGGCCGCTTAACTTGGGTAATCCCATATCTGTGATGACAACCGCTACCTCCTTCTGATGACGAGAGAAGACCGACACACCTTCTTCTCCATCTGCCGCCGTTAATACCCTATACCCTTGAGAGACGAGAACTGCTTTCAACAATTCTCTGAGCATCTCTTCATCTTCGATGAGGAGAATTGTTTCTGTCCCGCCGATGACTTCTTCTTTCCTCAAGGTTTGCTTCGGTGTTACTTCCATAGGTGATTGGGGTGCGGGAAGATAGATGGTAAAAGTCGTTCCGTGTCCGACTTCGCTTTCAACGGCAATAAAGCCGTGATTGGCTCGAACGATTCCATCAACGAGCGAAAGTCCTAACCCGGTTCCTTTACCAAGTTCTTTTGTTGTAAAAAAGGGATCAAACATGCGGGCTTTCGTCTCTGGATCGATGCCCACCCCTGAATCGGCGATGCTCATCCACACATAGTGTTCCCGTTCTGCGCCGGGAAACTTGTTGTGTACCTCGTCTCCGGAGATGGTTCCCGTTTTAATCGTGAGCGTTCCGCCCTCGGGCATCGCATCCCTTGCATTCACGCAGAGGTTCAGCAAGACCTGGTAGAGTTGATTTCGATCTGCCTTGATGAAAGGGAGCTGGGGGTCAAGCTGTTCAGCATACTCAATCGTCTTGGGAAATGTTTCACGAAGCATGTTCGAAATCTCTTTGATTGAATCATTCACGTTGATCCTTTCGAAAAGGACATCCGATTTGCGAGCAACCGTCAGCAGCTGCTTCACTAACCCCGCGCCCCGTTTCACTGCCTGATCGATTGCGTCAACACTTCGAGAGAGCTTTGCAGGTTCGCTGGCCACCCGATTGAGGATGGATGAATGGGCGAGAATGATGCCGAGAATGTTGTTAAAGTCGTGCGCAACGCCGCCGGCAAGAGTGCCGAGACTCTCAAGTTTTTGAGCCTGGATGAGTTGTGATTGTAAACTTTTTTCTTTCTCTTCCGCGAATTTTCGGCCGGTAATATCGCGGGCGACGGAAATAAAACCTGTGATATTTCCGCCCACTACAATTGGGGTGGAACGGATCTCAGCTGGTATGCTGGTTCCTTGCTTATTTATTAATTCAATTTCAAATAATCTCGATCCCAGAAAACCGCTTAAACGTTCTTTGAAATTGTTTTTTAGTAATTCATGATATTTTTTTGAGACAAATTCAAAAATGTTTCTTCCTTGATAATTATTTTCAGTAAGCTCAAAATACTTTTGGCCAATGGTATTTAAATATGAAATTTCTCCGCTACTATTGTATACAGTAATAATATCTTCTGCGGTTTCTGAAAGTAAACGATATTTTTCTTCGCTTGTTTTTAATGCTTCCTCTGCCCACCTGCGCTCTGTGATGTCATGAGTCACGCCGATCATATGAAAAGCTTTTCCATTCAGGTCGAAATATGCTTTGGTTGTAGATTCAACAAAGCGGATCGACCCATCCGGCCGCACGATTCTGAACTGAAGATTTTCGATATGTTCCTTGTTACCATCCGTCGTTTCCAAAGGACTTTGCACCACGTGCCTGTCTTCAGGATAGATCAATTCCAGCCATGCATCATGTGTATGAACGAAAGATTCGCGGGCTACACCGTAGATGTGGTACATTTCATCGGACCACTTAAGTTTGCCTGTCACAAGATCTGCTTCCCAGCTTCCGAAATGAGCAACACGCTGGGCCTCTCTTAAGTGATCGTGGGCTTGCCGCAGGGCTTCCTCTATACGTTTGCGTTCAATGGCCCTTGCAACTTGTGATGAAACATATTCAAGTATTTGAAGTTCCTTCTCACCATACGCTTTTGGATCTGAATAATGTTGTACAGCCATCACACCGATAGTTTTATCACCTACAATGAGTGGTACGCCAAGCCAGATTGCGGATGGCTCTCCAACTAATTCAACTTCTCCCTCCTCACGTAATTTTTTGTCAGTACCTTCATCACACAAGAGCGGCGCAGATGTTCTCAGGACATATTCTGTTAAACCTTTTCCAAGTTTCGTTACCGGCTGTGGAACATCAATTTCATCGACAAAATACGGGAAGCGTAAAAGATTTTGTTTTTCGTCATACAATGAAATATAGAAATTCTTTGCCGGCATAATCGTGCTAATGATTTCGTGAACAGATTTGTATAGCTCATCCAGTGTGACAATTTTATCTGCAGTTTGCGAAATTTGATACACGGCATTTTGCAATACTTCCGCACGTTTGCGTTCAGTGATATCACGAATGAATGCAATAAATTGTTTTGGAGAATACAAAAAACCCGTACTGATTTCTACATCAAAAACTCGACCGTCTTTCGCTTTGTGTTTGCTTTCAAACTGGTCTGTACCGGTTTTAATAACCTTTTGCATGTGCCGGTCAGTATCCTCATGGTTTTCTGCAAATTCCAGATCGAAAATTGAAAGATGTAATAATTCTTTTTTCGAATAACCGGACATGCGGCAGTAGGTATCATTGACATCCAGGAGTTTCCCTTTTTCATCCACAAGCCAGAATCCAAACAACGTCGCCGATACCATCGTTCGGTATTGCTCTGCGTATTCTCTCAATGCCTTTTCTGCACGCCGGCGTTCGGTTGTATCGCGTTCAATGGCAAGGTATCCAATAATTTCACCCTGCTCATTAATCATCGGATTGACCGACGCTTCAACACTTAACAACCTGCCATCTTTTGTTTTATTTATTATTTCGTGGGTAATAGCTTTTTTGGTGATCAGCGTATCCCAAAAATTTTTATAATACTCTTGACTCAAAACGCCAGATTTTAAGATGCGCGGTGTTTTACCAATGGCTTCTTCTTTGGAATACCCAAAAGTATTTTCAAAGGCAGGATTCACATACACAATAGTACCATCCGGATCAGTTAACAAGACTGCATCGCCGGACCGCTCAATTCCCATCCTAAACTTCAACAGAAATTCCTCTGCTACTTTGCGCTTGGCTTCGTGCTCAATAAATTCGAGCGCAAACGAAACATCCATCGCCATTTCATCCAGGAGTTCAATTTCATCTTTCGTAAAAAATTCTACTTCGCCCGAGTATAATTTAATCACTCCGCGTATTGTACCTAAAACTTTTATGGGGAATGACGCTGACGATCGATAGCCAAGCTTTAGTGCTTGTTCCCGCCAAGGGGTCATATTCTCATCGGCCGCAATATCATTCGAGATTGTAAAATGACCTGATCGAAGAGCTTTCAGCGTTGGACCTTCGAATTGTTTTTTATCATTCAAATCAATTTTTATTTTGCTTAGATAATCCTCCGTTAATCCGGCAGAGGCAGCAACGTCAACAACGTTCGTTCGCCGGTTGATCATACCAATCCACACCATACGGAATTTACCATCTTCAATCGCTACCCGGCAAATCTCGTGCAATAATTGATCAGTATCATGGAGACGAACAATCGCTTGGTTAATGTTGCTAAGAAGAGCGTACACACGGTTCAGTTTTTGTATACGTCCTTCTGCCTGCAAACGTTCGGTAACATTAATTGTGCTAAGGACAAGAGCAGTCACCGAATCATCACTTGCCTTGACGGGCTGGAGGCTCCAATCCCAAAAAGAAATTCCACGTTCAGGATGTTCGGCATACTCAAAAGGTTTAGCAAAGACAGTGAGTGATTGACCTGTTTCTACCACTTTGTGGAAAAGAATCTCATTCTCTGCATGTGGAAAAAGTGCAAAATGATTTTTGCCGGGATAAAAATCCGGCGTGCGCCCATCGGCTTCTGCATAGGCTTGATTAACCCGAATGAAGTTACATTCAGCATCGAGGTAGGCTATCATAATGTGCGTATTGCTGAAAACTTTTTCCAACAATTCATGGCTCTCCCGCAACGTTTCGGCTGATTGAAACCTCTCCTGGAAAAAGCGCACACGCTGATGCCGCCACACTACCGCAACACTTGTACCGGCACCAAAAAGAAGGGCCGTAATAAGAAAAATCATCATCCAAAGTTTTTCACTGAGCGGTTCATATACTTCAGCCATATCAATTTTAGTAATAATGAACCACGGTGAGTCTGGTACATGGTGTATGTCGGCAAGTACGGGCACATCTCGGTAGTCATAGCCTTCAACAATACCCTCTTCTCCCTGCACCGCTTTCACAGCAGGGAAATATTTCTTGTGAAGAGAAATACGAAGGGAAAGAGCGGTATGCTGTTTTAACTTAACCTCATTTAAAAAGAGTGCATCGTCACCTTCTCTGCGAACGAGTATCGTTTCTGCAGTTTTGCTTTGTATCGGCCAGCTTTTGATGTACGGATAAAGATATTCTTCAGGGTCGATCCGTAACGATAGAATACCATTAATGCGTTTATTATTTTTAGGGTCGGGAATGGGAACTAATATATTGAGATAAATATGTTGGTCGTATTCATTTCTGTAGAAATCAACAATGGTAACGGCGCCAAATTTGATGGCTTCCGATATTTTGTCTCTGTAGGTGGCTGAGCGTGGTTCGGGCGAATCGGGCAGGGCAAATCGCTCAACACCCGCAGCATCAAACAGACTCAACTTATTATATTTGTTTGCAATCTCGAAATGATTCAGCCAAGATTGAAGCTGCCGATATGCTTCACTATCTTTTGGGTTATTAAAATAGCGATAGACAAGAGAAGAAAAAAAAGTGTTCTCATAAAATAACGACGCATCCTCAACCCAATCCTTTCGAATGTGAGTGAGTTCACTTGTTTTCAAATCGGCAATCGAAGAAAGTTCCCTTTCTTTTTCTAACCTGAATTCTTTTTCATTGGTTTTATAATAAAAGTATCCCGCCGAAATAATTCCGGCCGCCAGAATGACAAAAACCATAATGAGAATTATTGATGATCGTATTGATGCCGCTTCAATTTCACTTTTATATCGCTCTATATTAGGGCTTGTCAATGCGATCAGTGCTATTCCAAGAAAAAATAAAGCAAGAGAAGTTGAAAGAGCGGGCGGAATAAATTGGGTGCCGTAGAGAAGCGGTGTTCCAAAAAGATGAGCCAATAGAAGTACGATTGAAACCAAGATTAATAAAAAAGCACATGAAAAAGCTGCAAGCATGAGCTTCCGTTGTTCGGATGATACGTATGAAAGAAGAAATGATACACCGGCAAGGACAAAACAGGATGCAGTCAATGGTGAAATATTTCCAAGCGGCATTCCGGCTATTGCTCCTTCGATCTTGAAACCGAGGTGTTCTATCGCAGGATGTATTCCAAAAGAAGAAACGAAAAACAAAAGGAGAGAAATCAACGTGCCTAGTGAACAAAATATTATTCCTGCTTTGTACAACCAACTGGTTTTAGGAAATTGAGCTCGGAATAAAATTGCAATCCCAAACGATATGAATAACAACGCCGTGCTTGGCGCCATTGGTATAAGATCGGAGCTAAAACTGGATAACACCGGAACACCAAACATCCAGCCACCAAGTGCAATTCCTCCAATAAGGAAGACGAAAACACCCGCACCTTTGGAAAAGGATTCGTGCAATAAAATGTGGTGAGAATGAGCTCTTGAAATCATCGGCAGTTACCTCGCATCTTTATCCAGGTTTTTTTATTCATGCCATTGGCGGCTTGTTGACGATCCAATAGAATACACCGAAACGGCTCGAGGATGTTCCATAGAGATACTTTTTGGGTGGCCATCTATCCTTTCTCCCCTTGTTTATTGTATCCGTTCTTTCATTTCTTCACAGCGTCCTAAGGATACAAAAGCGTATTACACTAAATTCTTTCGATCAAAAAGTTTCTCAAGCAGCATGGGCGTTTCTTTTGCAAGATCAGATTTACAAATAAATCCGTCAGCACCGGCCTCTACCGACGCTCTCCTGTATTCTGCATCGTCCAAGACAGTTAGCATAATGACACGGGGAGGATTTGCAAGTTTTTTGATCTTCATTGTCGCTTCCAGTCCGTTCATTCCAGGCATCGAGACATCCATGAACACCAGATTAGGTTGAAGTTCCTGAACTTTCCGGATTGCAGATTCACCTGAATCTGCCCAGCCAATGACCGGAAATCCCGGATTGCCGGAAAAGTATTCTTTTAATGTTTTAACACATTGTTGATTATCGTCGACGAGAAGGATTTTGATTTGATTCAAAATATGTATCCTTTCTGCACAATTCAGCAAGAGGTCCCCCCCAGGGATTTTGGTGATAGTGGTGATGGACGAAGGATCGCGTTCGGCTTAACCGAATTACTGCAACTATGCATATAAGGTATGTTGTCTCCCAATTACGCACAATCGGGTCATTACCGTATTATAGCATGAAAAAGACCTGAGATAGAATTTAAAACGAGGGTTATTTTGGATGTCCGCTTAAAATCCGCGGCATGACGATAGAGAGAATACGTCATTCCAGTCCAAAGGGGATCCGTTGGGGAAATGTTTTTATGGGGGGCTAGATGTTGAAATTACATCAAAATCATGGATTCTTGCTTTCGCGGGAATGACGAAACTTTGTTTTTGATGAATGAAATTTGCATTCTGCGTAACTTCAGTTATTCATTTTATTTTTCGGAGCTTATCAATCCGACACGAATTGCGTAACGCACCAAACCTGCAATATCATGAATTCCCAATCGCGTCATCAACTCAGTGCGGTGAGAGTCAACCGTTTTTACGCTGAGGTCAAGCTTGGCGGCAATTTCTTTCGTGGAATGTCCTTCTGCAATCAGCTGGAGAATTTCCCGCTGTCGTGAGGTCAATCCCTCAAAAGGTCGGCGCTGTTGGGATGGCCCATTCGTGTCACCGCGACGCAGATATTCATCCACAATGTATTTGGAAACTGCAGGGCTTAAATAAATTTCGCCCCGAGCCACAGACCGCACAGCGAGTTCAAGCTCACCCATCCCCGCATCTTTCAACAAATAACCACACGCTCCATCTTTCAACGCTTGTACGACGTACTCTTCATTGGCATGCATCGAAAGCATGATGACACGAATGCGGGGATTCAGTTTGGAAACTCGGCCAAGGACCTCTAATCCATTTAATCCTTTCATCGAGACATCGAGCAAGAGGATATCCGCTTGCTTCTCTTTCAAAAGTTTTAGGGCTCCCTGCCCGTCTTCTGCCTCGCCCACAACTTCAATTCCATGAAAACTCTGCAGCAACGAACGGAACCCAGCACGAACCAGCGCATGATCATCGGCAAGAAATACACGTATAACATTCATCATTCGGCAGGCCTTTCAGTATCTATTGTTGACGCGGTGAATGCATTGGGAAACGTCACTTGAACTTCGGATCCTCGATTGTGCTCCGAGCGAATGACAAGAGTGCCGCCAGCAAGACGAGCCCGTTCTTGCATTCCAAGCAGTCCAAAACTTTTTCCGGCAGCCGCCTGTCGAAATGCAGACTCAACGTCAAACCCCGTTCCGTCATCGCGCACGGTCAATTCAAGATTTGTTCCTCGTTTCATAATGTGGATCTCTACAGATTTTGGATTTGAATGTTTCAGTACATTCGTCAGTGCTTCTTGAGCAATACGGAAACAGACCGTCTTAATTTCCTCGGGGACAAGGAGTTGCTCCGGCTCAGCTTTAAAATGTACCTCAATACCTATCTTCTTCGTACGGTTAAGAAGATGCCACCGTATCGCCGGCACCAGCCCTAAGTCATCGAGTGCAGGTGGACGTAAATCCAACGACAAATTGCGGACGCTCTCGATGAGGCTGCTGATTAATGCGAGTGCCTCTTCCAAACTTCCTTGTACGATATCCGTTTTCGATGTACCGCTCATCTCAAGAAGGATTTTAAGACTGCTGAGCGTCTGTCCAATCTCATCGTGAAGCTCTCGCGCAATCAACCGGCGTTCGTTTTCTTGAATTTCAATGAGCTGCTTTGAAAGTAATTGAAGGCGTTCGGCATATGCATGGGCGACATCTTCTGCTTCCTTGCGCTCAGTGATATCGCGTGCTATCCCGCGCACAATCGGCGTGGTGACGTCTTCAATACGAAGAGTGTTGCTATATTCCAAAATGCGCCGTTCTCCCGTGGTAGTCTGAACACGTAGCCGCCCTTTTGCGGCACCGCGTTTCTGAATTTTGGCAATGTACGTATCAACCTTCCCGCGCAATTCAGGGGCCAAAAAATCGCGGATATTCATTTGCAGCATTTTATCTATATCATAGCCAAGTACTTTGGCTGCCCATGGATTCGCCGAGAGAATACGCCCCTCGAGATCATGCGTGCAGATAAGGTCGTGGCTATGCTCCACCAAATCTCGGTAACGGTCTTCGCTTTTGTACAAAACCTCCTGCACTCTCCTACGCTCGGTGATGTCGCGTGCCGCCCCAAATATTCCGACAACTTTGTTATCTCCTTTTGCGAGCATAGGAACAACATGATCTTCCATCCATCGATACTCTCCTGCATGTTTATGCTTTATCCGATATGTGCGAGTGATCGGCCCTTTGTCGGTGAGAAGCTTTTTCGTGGACTCCCGTACGGCATCAAGATCATCAGGATGAAGCGACTCCAGCCACAATCGTGGATTCGCCCTGAACTCCTCTGCACTGAACCCGAGAATGTTTTCGACAGGATCATTCACAAAATCTACAGTACCCGTAAGAACGTTATTTTCAGTAAAGCGAATTGCGTACACAATTTCATGGATGTTCGAAAGTACCAATCGCCGATTCTCTTCACTCTGCCGCAACAACTCAGCCATTTTCATCCGCTCGGTAACATCTTTACCTGTCGAGACAAAGTGCGTGATGGTCCCATCTCCCGACCGCAGCGGTGTGATGGTTTTTTCTTCAAAGTAGGTTGTTCCATCTTTCTTTTTGTTGATGAGGACACTTCGAAATGGATGCCCATCGAGAATCGTTTTCCACAAACGTTCGTAGAAGGAGGCAGGATGTTCTCCCGACTTAAAGATGCGCGACGTCTTGCCAATCACTTCCTCGCTCGTGTATCCCGTAGTCTTCTCAAACGCTAGATTGACGTATTCGATCAAGCCCTCTCTGTCAGCAATGGAGACAATATCAGCTGTCTGTTCAACAGCCTGCGAAAGTTTTTGCAGAATTTGATCTGTTCGTTTCCGTTCGGTGATGTCGCGATTGCTTCCTCGTCTTCCCAGCCATTCTCCCTGCATACTAAAGACAGGGCGACAGGTAAGATTGATCCAACGTTCACGTCCATCTTTTGTATTGATACGAAAATCAATTGAGTACAGATTCTTGTTTGGCTGCAACACGTTGCGCAGGTGTTCAATAACAATTGAGCGATCGGTTGGATGTGTGATGGCGAGAAATAAACCAGAGTCGTGAAGGAATTCTTGCGGGGTGTATCCGGTAATGCGTTCGCACGAAGGCGAAACATACTTATAATTACCGTCGGGCCCCAGCCAGTATTCCCAGTCATACGTAAAGTCTGCCACGGTGCGGTATTTTTCCTCACTTGCCCGTAAAATCTTTTCCATCTGTTTACGTTCCGTAATGTCACGGGCAATACATAATGCATAGTTTGTATTTTCATACTGCAGCGGAGCAACCGTGCACTCAACGGTTAAATACTCTTCAGTTTTTTTCTTCAGCCTTACTTCACATAATTCGGTGGCCTGTTCCGTGACAACCTGTTTGAGGATAGCATGGACTTGCATAAGATCATCCGGGTGCACCAGCGGTACAAATGATTTCCCTCTCCACACATCCACCGACAAACCCGTTGCCTTCTCAAACGCCGGATTTAAGGAAAGCAAAAAATTTTCCTGTGATACAATAAAAATAATATCTCCCGCATGATCGAACACATTTCTGTAGCGGGTTTCGCTTTCGTGCAGATGTTCTTCCGCCAATGTGCGTTCAACGATCTCCTCCTGGAGTTTGCTATTGACATTCGTGAGTTTTTGCATCGTTGCACGGAGCTGCGTTAATGCCTCGCGCAAGTTCTTCATGTTTAAAAATGTGAGAAGTCCCACTGTTGAAATCAGCATGATGAGCAAGAGTGCACTGTGTAAGAAACTAAGACCCGAGGGACCAAACGTCAACGGCGGAACATACATTCCAATTTGAGTGAGAAGAAGCAACAGTGCATAATATGCTACCACCCCCCCCGTCATCCACAGACTATAAGCCGGAGCTAACAATGTACCTGCAATGGTAATTGTCCAGATGTACAACAACCATGCTGGAGAATGAATACCATCAAAAAGCCAAACGGCTAATCCTATTGCAAAGAAATTGATCCAGGAATACAATTTGATTGCGCGGTGAACATGGCCGTGCTTTGAAAGAAAGAAACAATAGAGTGAGAAAGGAATAAATGTGACCGAATAAATCGCGGCGTACCAATTCACCAGGGTGTTGACCACATGGATCGGCCCCATGGTAAGTAAAACGATTGTAAGAACGATAATGGCATTCGTACTGATCACCATTAAGATGTTGAAGAGTCTGGCAAGGCGGTTCTCTTCATCATCACCCATCTTCACGGAAATTAACTTTCCCCAGTAGCGAATCCATGCAGAACCGATGGTTCCTAGGGTCATTAAAAGGTTCCCCCCTTTTTTTTACGAAAGATTTCTTGTTCCCAACCTCTGCTTTTTCTCGTTCCCAAACTCTGTTTGGGAACGAGATGATAAGCACAATGCAAACTTCAACCTCAATTCATTTGTCCGACCGCATCAATATCTCTGTTCTCTAAAATCTTTTTTGAGTATCCCTTTTTCGTTACACTGATCATTGCGCCCCCAAGGTCTTCCAGCGCGCAGGCATTCTTTGGCGAAAGAAATTTAAACAGCGGATATAAGGACAAAACAATTTTAAAGATCGGCTTAACATTTTTCTGACCTTCAACCGGTTTCATCATTCCCGGCCTGAAGCAGTACACCGCTTTAAACGGCAGCCGCAGAAGATGATTTTCAGTTTTCCCTTTTACGCGCGCCCACATCATTGTCCCCTTTTCAGAACTGTCGGTGCTGGTGCCCGAGACATAACAAAATGTCATTTCCGGATTGAGCCGTGACAATGTTGTTGCCGCATGCATGGTAAGGTCGTACGTGGCGCGGGTATACTGATCTTCTTTCATTCCCACCGAAGAAACGCCGAGACAAAAATAACAGGCGTTATACCCTTGCAATTGAGATTCAATTGGCGAGAGATCAAAAAAATCTGAATGAATAATCTCTTTCAGTTTGGGATGCTGAATGTTGCACGATCTTCTGCCGAGAACGAGTACCGATTCCACATCCGGATTTCTCAACGCAACAAGAAGGACACCTTCTCCCACCATTCCTGATGCGCCGGTAATAATTGCTTTGATTTTCATTGTGGTATGCCTTTTATAATGTTTATTCCTGAATGAACTGCCATCCATATTTTTTCATAAACTCATCCGCTTCTTCTTTAAAGGTAGTTTTACGATGATGTTCTTCCTGATTAAAGATGTATTGCCTTGTTTGTTCCAAATGGCTTTCACTTACACTGACAGCCCAGTAATCATCCTGCCAGATAAATTTCCCTTCAACGAGATTGTTTTGATTTATCCAAAAAGATGATTCCCCTTTTATCAATTGGGAGACTTTGCTGATAGTTTGTTCTTTATTGAGTGAAATTAAACAATGTACATGGTCGGAGTATCCGTTCACGCAATCAAGCCAGATCTCTTTTTCTTTTGCATATTGCTTGATGTGCTGAAATACTTCTTTTCTGATTTTTTGATTTAAATAGGGCTCTCTATTTTTAGTGGAGAACACCAAATGAACCCAGATTCTTACCCAACTCATTTTGTTTTTGTTATGTGGCTAAAGCCAAAAATTAATTGGTCATCTTTTAATCAGTCAGATAAATCTGACTGCAAGTGATGATTTCTTTTTTACCTATTGAAATTAAGATTTGCTCTATCTATTGCAGTCTGCTTCAGCAAACTGATAGAAATGATATTAATTTGATTGTTCAATCGCAGCCCGCTTCAGTAGACTGATAGAAATAATGCTAATTTGATTGTTCAATTGCAGTCCGCTT
>JAQUOA010000272.1 GCA_028749215.1 Bacteroidota bacterium | reverse complement strand
CTTCTGCTGATGGATAATATATATCATCAGTGACGGTATTTTGAATGGAGGGCTTTTCTTCCTTCATGGATGAAACTCCTTATTAGGATTTAAAAAATGGCGCGAATAAATGCAGATGCCGGGCTGTGTTATGATTAATGGTAAAGGATATTACACAAGTGGAAGGATTTTTGCAAGTAAGAAAGATTAGAGAATAATTTTTTGGAATGAGGGGAGAGTATTTAAAACAAAAAACCACACAGGATTCAAAAACCTGTGTGGCCGTAGCAATGCTTCTTATGACTTTGTCGTTTCTTTCTTTACTTTCTTTGAGCTTTTCATTGTTTTAGAATGTCCGTCTTGTTCACAGCAGCCATCCCCACATTTACCATCTCCTTTTTTCACTGATGGTGATTTCTTCGGTGCTGTTGAATTTTCTGTTGCGCTGAATCCGGCATCATCGACCGCTTTGACGAGCACAGCCGATGTCGTTTTGCTCTCGCTTGCCAAGGTAATGACAGCAGATTTTTCTTCTAAATTTACTTTAACATCTGAAACTCCCTGAACGCCTTTTAAAGCTTTTTCTACTTTCGCCGTGCAATTATTGCACATCATTCCTGTCACGGTAAGTTTTACGGTTTTTTCACCGGCAAAAGCAGAAATGGAAAAAATTAAAGTGAGAAGAACAATCATCTTTTTCATATAAGTCCTTTAAATGTAAGAATGAATTAATGAATTTGATAACACTCTATATTCTATAACAAAAATATCTGTAAAAAAAATCCCTTCCGCCGATACATTTATTTTTTTGTGGTCTCCGGCTTCAAAACGATCTTTACAATGTTCTTATCCGTAAAGTATTTCTTTGCAGCGTCTTGAACAGCTTTTGTGTTCAATTTATCTATTCGTTCCGGTGTTTTTAGAATTGTTAAAGGATCTTCGCCGTTGGCATAACTTGAACGGAACACGCTGAGCCACCAATTGTTTTCTTTCAAATTCACTTCACGCTCACGTCTTTGTAATTCTTTTACTTTATCAATATTCGTTTGATCGGCAGGTTTTAATTTTAGTGTATCGATCTGCTGCATAACGGCGTTGACAAGTTCTTCCACTCGTTCCGGATTGCATCCGAATCCGATACGAATGCTGTATTCTTTCCTCGGGTACAATGACGGATTTCCTGAAATACCAACTCCGTACACACCTCCTTTGTCTTCACGAAGAACTTCACGCAGTCGTATTCGAAGGACTTCTAACATGGCATTAAAATCAAACCTGTTCTGAATGTTCCATTCAAATGGTCCGTTGAAAACCAACACGACGGAACTTTTTGGTTCTACACCTTTAAAGACTTCTTTAGAAATTTTACCCTGCGGCATTTTTATCCCGACATCTTTCCAACTCTCTTTTCGATTGAGTGAAGGGAGGCTGGCAAGATATTTTTCTACCAATGGTTTGAGAGAGTCAATTTTAAAACTCCCGACAAAGAAAAATGTAAAATCACTCGCGTCAGCAAAACGGTCCTTATAAATGGAAAATGATTTTCCAATGTTAATCTCATCAATCATCGCCGGGCTTTGAGGACGGGCACGATAATGATATTGGGCCAACGTTACCTGAATTGTATCTTGAAACGCCTGTTCAGGCATGACTTTCATATTTTGCAAATAGGATTTGATTCGAGAAAGGAATGCTCCAACGGCATTTGAATCGACTCTTGGCGAAGTGAATTCGAGATAGACAAGCTGAAACAATGTCTCTAAATCTTGTGGAGTCGAATTACCGGCAAATCCTTCCGACAGTTCTGATATCATCGGCGAGACGCGAACAACTTTGCCCGTCAACATTTTTTGTAGCGTGATAGCATCAAATTCTGCCACACCGCTCAATGAAGCAAGTTGTGACGCGAAACTTCCGGATATATAATCCTTATTAGCAACAAGCGAGTTTCCTCCGGGACTGTATGCGCCAAATAGGATTTCATCATTTTTAAAGTCAGTCGGCTTTACAATAACGCGAACACCGTTGGAAAGTTTCCATTCCCATGCACCCAATTCTTTAATTTCTTTTTCGGAAACGATTTTCCCCGGCTTGGGTTGTGTTGCAAGTAAAGGTTTTGAACTAACGGAATCGATGTATGGATCAAGCTTCCTTGAACTGACATCACTGAACACTCGTAAAATTTCTTCTTTCGATGGTGCAACAACACCTTCTTTTTCAGGAATGGAGACTGTGACGACTCGGTTGCTGTCGACGATTCGTTCTTTTGTCAATTCATTCACATCTGCGAGCGAGATCGTTGGAAGCAATTGCTTGTAAAGATTAAATTCGGTCTCGATGCCGGGAATTGATTCCCCTTGCAAAAAGTTTCGAATATATTCACCTGCATAGTTTCGCGATTCAGTTTTATCACGTTCTTTAAAAGCTTCTTCCATCATCCTGAGACTTTGTGTTTTTTGTCTTTCAAGTTCTGATTGCGTGAAACCATGTTGCTTCACTCGAAATGCTTCCGTTACTAAAGCTTCCATGCCGCGAAGAATATCTGTTTCTTTTACGGTAGCAAATAAACCAAATGCCTGCTTATCTCCGACGAAACGGAAGTTGCCGACATTTCCAAAAATAAACGGAGGATTCGGTTTTTGTAATCGTTCTTGAAGTCGGGTGTTGAGCATTGCGTCGTATAGACCGTTGAGAATATGTTTTTTATAATCCTTTACAAGAATATCTTGGTCATCATTCCGTTTAAAATATATTGATATAGAAGAAGTCGGAAGTTCTTTATCTGTGGCTATTGAAATGAGAGGTTCTGTGTGATTCGGAATCGTGAATTCGCTTCTTGTCCGTTCGTTGTTCGGATTCTTTAAGGATGAAAAATGATCGGTGATCATTTTTTCAATTTCGTGTTTATTGAAATCACCGACAGCCACAACCGCCATCAAATCGGGTCGGTACCAATCGTGGTAGAAGCGCTTAAGGGCGTCGTATGATGCGGTATCGATCACTTCTTTTTTACCAATTGGCAGGCGTTTGCCATATTGGGAATTATAAAAAATAAATGGATAATGTTTGTTTCCAACTCGCTCGAATGCACCGCGTCCCAATCGCCATTCTTCCCCGACTACCCCGCGCTCTTTATCAATCTCTATACTATCGAACAATGCGGCGTGACTCCATTCTTCTAAAATTTGGAAGGATTTTTGAACAACTGCTGGAGAATCCGTCGGGACCTGAATCATATAGACCGTTTCGTCAAAACTTGTATACGCATTTAAGTGCGGGCCAAACCTAACTCCGGTACGTTCAAGGAAATTCACTATGTCCATTTTGGGAAAACTTTTTGTTCCGTTAAACAGCATGTGCTCAACAAAGTGGGCAAGTCCTTGTTGATCATTATCTTCCAAAACTGATCCTGCATTGACTGCGAGGCGAAGCTCCATCCGTTTTTCCGGTTTTTTATTTTCGCGGATATAATATTTCAATCCATTTGGGAGTTTTCCTATCAATATGTCAGATGATGGACTTAG
>JAQUOA010000271.1 GCA_028749215.1 Bacteroidota bacterium | reverse complement strand
TTCATAACGAAACCAATGAAAGGAACATCCAAACGCGGAAGAACATCGGATGAAGATCGACAGCTTTCGCAATGGCTCCATCTTGACGAAAAAAATAGAAGTGAGAATTTGATGATCGTGGATTTACTGCGGAATGATGTAGGAAGAATTTGCGAGACCGGCACAGTCAAAGTTTCCGACATGTTTGCTGTTGAACAGTATGACACGATCCTTCAAATGACATCAACGATTTCGGGGGAGATTAAAAACTCAGTTCGGAACTACGACATCTTTAAATCTTTATTCCCGTGCGGATCCGTTACAGGAGCCCCAAAAATTAGGACGATGCAGATCATTCATGAATTGGAACAGCATCAAAGAGGAGTTTATTGCGGAGCAATTGGATATTTTGCTCCGCCAAATGAAGCAACGTTCAGCGTGTCAATTCGTACTATCGAAATGAACGGCAATTCGAGTAAAGGGACGATGGGCGTTGGAAGCGGGATTGTGTTTGATTCCAATTCAGAGAAAGAATTGGAAGAGTGTTTGTTGAAAGCAAATTTCTTGTTACAAGAACATACAAAATTTCAGTTGCTGGAAACAATGCTATGGCAAAACGGGTACACATTTCTTTCGGAACATGTTGGAAGAATGAAACAATCGGCTGATTTTTTTTCCTTTCCGCTTGATGTTTCAAACCTTAACAACGCGCTTGAAAAAAGTGAAAGAGCATTTACAGCAGGAAAAAAATATCGAGTTCGACTGGTTCTTTCTAAAAACGGTGAGTTCTCTCTCACATCATCAGAGCTTATTGATACAAAGATCTCTCCTGTAATTAGAATTGCCGACAAAAAAACAAATTCAAACGACCGGTTTTTGTTTCATAAAACTACACGTCGCGAACTCTATACTGCGTACTCACAAAAAGCTTCCAAAGAAAATATATTCGATTATATTTTTCTGAATGAGCGAAATGAAATCACCGAAGGAAGTTTTACCAGCCTGTTTATAGAGAAAGATGGAAAACTTTTTACTCCTCCTATTGCATGCGGTCTATTAAACGGAGTGTATCGTCAACATATTCTGATGACAAATCCATCAGCATCGCAAAAAGTGCTGTTTCTTGACGATCTTCGCACTGCGGACGGACTTTTTCTCTGCAATTCTATCCGTGGCTGGCAGTCGGTAACGCTCTTCGAAATCTAATTTTTTAAAACAGCATTAGAACAGCAAAAAATTATTCCGTATATTTTGATAGTATTAAAAGGGCAGGAAACTTAGTTTAAAACTGATGCATATTCGCTATCAACAACAGACATGAACAAACATGAATTAATAGAGCAGTTGATTGCAGAAATGGTAAGAGAAACAACAGGCGAACACCAATGCTCCTGCAAAGACGGTGTGTGCGTCGATGGACATTGCGTTATCCACAACAAAGAAGCAGTAAAAAATATTGTGGAGAATGGAGCTTCTAGAATTACTGCCGGTGCCGGATTGGAAAAAGAAGGGGGCGTAGAACCGAATCTTGCTCGTATGATCGATCATACACTTTTAAAGCCCGAAGCAAGTGTTTCACAGATTCAACAGTTGTGTGCCGAAGCAAAAAAATTTCAATTCGCCAGTGTGTGTATTAACCCGTCGTATGTTCCGTTATGTGCCAAGCTCTTGCAGGGGACAAATGTAAAGGTGTGCACTGTCATCGGCTTCCCTCTTGGTGCAACCACGTCCGAAACAAAAGCCGCTGAAACTGAAGAGGCGATTCGACAGGGCGCGACCGAAGTTGATATGGTGATCAATGTAGGCAGATTAAAATCGAAAGATCACGAATATGTGGAGAAAGATATTTTTTCTGTCGTTCAAACAGCAAAGAAACACAACGTGCTGTCAAAAGTGATCATCGAAACAGGATTGTTGACAGACGAAGAAAAAGTGATCGCCTGCATGCTGGCAAAGCGGGCCGGAGCAGATTTTGTAAAAACGTCGACAGGATTTTCAAAAGGGGGCGCAACGGCCGGTGACATTGCGCTGATGCGTTACGTCGTTGGGAGTGTAATGGGTGTGAAAGCATCCGGCGGCGTTCGAACGCGAGAAGATGCTTTAAAATTGGTGAAAAGCGGTGCCGATAGAATTGGAGCAAGCGCGAGTGTCGCCATCGCCGGCGGAACGACAACGAGCGGAGGCGGTTATTAAAACATTTTGGTATGTACTTGCTCTCAGTGTCATTGCACTTTGTTGGGAAGGCTGCTCCTCCTCCGGTTCCGCATCGAACGGCAGTGAAACGTCTGTCAATGATACAAACAGTAATGATCTTTCTTCAACAGAAACAAACGCCAACAGTAATGCAACAAAACATCGGAAACCGAAATCTCAACGCTTTACAGTTCAAGCAGATACATTAACAGCTCAGTCGCGGAAAAAAGAAGGATCCGGAAATTCGCCGGTTTCCATGCGCTCCACCGGACAGACGAAATATTATTCTGTCCAAGTCGGAGGTTTCAAACTGCAAAGCAATATCGACAATAATAAAAAAATCTTATCACAACGATTCAAACTGCCGCTGGTTGTATTTTTTGATAAAGCAATAACCATGACAAGAATATGTGTGGGAAATTTTTCGACAAAAAAGGCTGCACTAAAATTTCTTTCGACAATGAAGGAAAAATATCCAAACGATTATGCGCAAGCATGGGTAGCGGAGTTGAAAAAATGAAATTTTCGTTGATCTGTACCTTGATGTTAGTTGGTGTTTCTTCAGCAGTATCTTTACCTTTGCTCGGAAATGATTCGACATTTTACACGCCAAAAAAAGAAAAGTTGAGCATGTTTGAGCGCTCGTTTAAGCCTTCATATTACGATAACGAAGTGTATCTCTTTAAAAAGAACGACAGCGCTCAGGTGTTTGGAACAGCCATTGATCAAATGACAAGTGCGATGCCGGAAACACTGCAGGGTTTCCGCATTCAACTTCTTTCAACGAATGATTATGATGAAGCGCTGGCGGTACGTAATTCCTTGAACACAACGTATCCGGAATTATGGGTGTACGCCGTGTTTGAATCGCCGTCGTATAAAATTCGCGTGGGCGATTACGGCAGCCGGTCTGAAGCCAAAATAATGTTAGATAAATTGAAACAAGAAGGGTATAAATCAGCGTGGATTGTTCCTGATGAGATCATAAAAAATCAACCGCCCAAACCTCCTCTTCCCGCCGCACTGGACAGCACTGCGCACGCACATTAATTTTTTTTATCCACGCTGCTATTTAAATATCACACCGTCAACAGGCCATCGTGCACGAACGCGAATCGTATCCGGATAAAACGTAAACTTTTCACCTTGTTGATATGGAAAAATTTTTCCTGCATCGTGAATTCCATTGTCGTTGCGGTCTTCAAATGCTTTTAAAGTGTATCGCCCTTCCGGCAAAAGAGTGAAATTAAATTTTCCAAATTGTGTTCTCTTTACCTTTATCGGTTTTTGGCTTTTGTCGGCAATATTTTCTGTTTGAATAACAACCGGGGAATTGGCAAAACCGGCAAAGCTTCCTTCGATACTTCCAAACAGTTCAGG
>JAQUOA010000063.1 GCA_028749215.1 Bacteroidota bacterium | reverse complement strand
CGCATATGGAAAATGTGAATATTTATTGTGAGTGGGTGCCGAGGTGGGAAGAATCTGCGTTTGAATATAAGGATTGTCTTTTGCCGGATTAAAGGCTGTCTGCCCTTGAACAGGCTGCAGCGTTACATCATCGAAATGTAATTCATGACGTTGAAACTCCACACCCACCTTAAACAAATTCATTTCATTGTACTGATTCGAAATATCAAACTTCCCTAAGTCCGTCAACGTCGAACGGCTAAAATTCTTCATATCAGTACCGCCTGTATAAAAACTGTATCCGTCTTGTCGCACTAAAAGTTGCGGATTAACATACCGAGGATCATCTGTTTTTTCGTACAGGTAATGTTTGAAATCTTTTTTGAAGTGCGAACCGCCTAACGTATAAAAAGTTGTCGGATTGAGAGTATGCGATAGTTGAAAAATAAAAGTTTGGCTATAGCTATAGTCATTCCCTAACCCATTCGGATTGTAGAAATAAAATCTGTTATCTCTATTATCATTATTGTACGGTTTGGACTTCGTATAATCATAGATGTAATTACCGGTCAATTTTATCAGCGGGGATAAGCGCCATGTCAACTTCCCTTGTCCGTAATAGCGTTCGCTGTTATTCAATGAAACAGCAGAGCTATCACCTTTACCGGATGCATCGCGATACAAATGAAATACACCGGCGCTGTCTGAATAGGCTACATTACTGGGATTAAACCGTCGAAATCCTTTTAAATCTCCATCAAAATAAATATATCTACCGTTCGCGAAAAACGTTAAGTCTTCACCAATCAATGGGCCGCTAAGATTCGCTTCGATATTGCGGATAGCGGTAGGAGTAAACTTATTGAGACCGGGAAAAAGCTCTGAGGTAAGACTATCTCGACCATCAAGTGTTTTCGCGTATGTTTTTTCATCCGAAACGACATACTGCCCAACATAAACGCCAGCTCCACCGCTAAATTTCTGTCCTCCTTCTCTTGTCGCAATATTTACAATACCGGACATTGCTTGACCATATTCCGCATTAAAAGCACCGGAGATAAGCTGTAATTCCTGAACCATGCTTTTATTGATTTCAACAACCTGACTGCCATTGAATGCATCGGTAATTGGCACGCCATCAATCCAATAGGCAACTTCACCGCTGCGGCCGCCGCGTAAACTGCCGGCGACCATACCGGCTTGCAGGGAAAGAACCTGCCCGACTTCAGTCACAGGCAGGGCTTTAATATCGTCTCCACCCACAACGGCCGTCTTCGCAGTTTGGTCCCGTTGAACCAGCGGACGTTCTGCAACAATCACGACTTCTTGTTTTAACTCAACAACGGTCGATTGTAACTGAAAATCCATTGCTGTTGTCTGATCAATCGAAACCGAAACTCCGGTAATGGTTTGTTTATGATAACCAAGTGCGGATACAATTAAATTATATTTTCCTGGTTGCACATTAAGGATAACGTAGTATCCATCCAAGTCGGCCGCGGCTCCCATTGTCGTACCTTCAAGGACAATATTGGCCCCAACCAATGGTTCACCGGTTTGAGAATCTTTTACAACCCCTGCAATTTTACCAGTGCTTCCGCTAAAGGTCAACGCACATGGTATCAACGCTAAAAAAAATAGTAGTGCTATGCGAACTTTCATACGGAGTATACTCCAAATTGAATGTCTTGTGAGAAAGAAAACAACGAATAAAGAAAATGGAATGAAGCAGAAAGTGATTGTGTGAGGAAAGAAAAAAGAATTTGTCGTACCAAAAGTATCATAAATGGTTACTTTTCAATCTCAGATGAATAGAGTGTATTGTGATCTATGAATTCTGCGTGCTCAGACTTGCGGGCACCGCATGATTTTCTGACAATAAGTTTAGGAAGAATCGTGGTCAATGTCGGCGGCGTACCGGGGTTTTTGATCCGATCAATTAATTTCTCCACCGCCATCACACCCATATCGTACATCGGCTGACGCATTGTCGTTAATTCGAAATGTCGAGCAAGTTCAATATCATCAAAACTTACGACGGCAACATCGTCAGGAACACGAATACCCTCTTCCGCCAGAGCGCTGATGACACCAATTGCTTGAATATCGCTTGAAACAAAAAACGCAGTAGGGAGTTTCACTTTCTTTGAAAGAATTTCTTTCATCGACGTATACCCTGAATCACGACTAAATCCATCCTGCTTTCTGCTGATACTTGATACAATAATTTCATCGCGAATTTGTAAATTTTGGTGCGACAGTGTTTCCTTAAAACCAGACAACCGATCTTTCGCAGGCTCACTTGTAATATTAGCATTAATCATCCCAATATCGGTATGTCCGAGGGAAATCAGATGTTGCGTTGCAACCATTGCACCTTCGGTATTTTTTACGCAAATACAATCAAACGATGGATGAAAATAGTCAATCACGATGACAGGTATTTCTTCCTGTTTGATTACCTCAACAAACGTATCGGGAAACGGCATTGAGAAAAATAAAAGTCCGTCAATCCTTCCCTTTTTTAAATTCTTCCTGATGTATTCGTTTATTTGGTCACGATGATTGACGCCATGCAAAATGAGATCGTAACCGAGATTAAGTAATGCATCTTGAATGCCTTTAAGAACTTCAATAAAAAAATAATTGGTAAAAAATGGTATGATAGCACCAAGGGTGTTGGATCGTTTTCGGGCAAGCGCTTGTGCGAAGGCGTGGGGTTGGTAGTTTAATCGACTCGCTACACTTATAACACGATCTCGAGTCTGTTGAGTCACTTTTGGACTATTGTTCAGAACTCGGGAAACGGTTCCAATCCCTACTTTTGCTTCCCTGGCTATGTCGTAGATTGTAGCAGCCAAATGATTCCTTTTTGTTTACATCTATGGAAGGGCTTTCAAAATTAGTCGATTATTGGATTATTGTCAAGTGCTAAATGTAAAAAAACTATCCCGCCTTCAAGACCTATCTATCTTTTAATTTATATCAACCATTTGTAATACATACCAATAGTCCAAAAACTTTCCCTTATCGAAAAGCTTCTCTACACTATCGACAGGAATAGTGAAAACCCATAATGGTCGGAGGGTTAAAAGATGGTATAAATAAACGGTGCCAGTGCACTTCCCTTTGCCAAGATAATCAATAACCCAAAAAGTACTAATACAATAACAATGGGAATCAGCCACCATTTTTTGTTTTGTTTGAGGAAGGAGAAATATTCGGTGAGTATTTTAATTTTTGCCATAAAACTTTAGAACATTTGTTCGTAATTAATTTTTTTATTTTTCTCTCGAACTATCCAATATGTTTTCACAGTTTCAACCTTATATGAAATTAAAAATTTTTTACCAATTAGTTTTGCCACCAATCCAGTCGGCACAATAACAATGAAAAACAATATAAATAAAATTACCCTCGAAACAATACTGCCCAAGACAATGGCAATCGACATCCAGTATTGGTACGGTTTTGCAAGAATTCTTGAGGAAAAAAATCCTCCTAAAACTAAACTACATCCGACCAAAACCAGTGCAGTGATGGTATAGTTATTCCACCATCCTTTCCACACGGCAAGCCCGGAAAGTAAAACAAATATACTTCCAACTACCACGCCGAATTTTTTTATATCTTTTGGGGTCGATGGAATTTTTGAAATATCATGCTGAATTTCTTTAATCCAATGCAAATTCTTTTCTCCAATCTGTTGTCTCTGTAAATTCCGGCTGTTCTGATTTGAGCAAAATAAAATTACCCAGTACCAGAACATCCATTTTTGTTCTCATGAAACATTGATACGCATCAGCTGGAGATTCAACGATGGGTTCTCCGCGAACGTTGAACGAAGTATTCACCAGTACTGGACAGCCGGTTAATTGGAAAAAATTTGTGAGCAGTTGATGAAACTGCGGATTGGTCTCTTTGTGTACAGTTTGGATACGAGCTGAATAATCAATATGAGTCACTGCCGGAATTGTTGACCGAATACTATGTAATTTTTCAATTCCCCATAAGTGCAGTCGTTCTCCACTCATTTCAAATTGTTTCGCTTTCACAATGTCTGCGACTAATAACATGTATGGACTGTCACATGAAATTTGAAACCATTGATCGGCATACTCAGCTAACACGGCCGGAGCAAAAGGCCGAAAACTTTCACGGTATTTAATCTTTAGATTCATTTTCTTCTGCATTTCAGGTGAACGGGCATCGCCCAAAATTGACCTGTTACCTAGCGCCCGCGGACCAAATTCCATTCTCCCTTGAAACCACCCAACAACATTTTCTTCTACAAGAAATGATGAAACTCTTTTGCAAAGTAAATCAAAATTTTCGTACCGTGTATGCGGAATATTTTTTTGTTGTAAGAAATGTTCAATGTCAGCATAAGCATATGACGGCCCAAGATATGAACCTTGTTGTGAATCCGGTGTTCGTATCTTCCGCTCTTTTTCAAAATGATGGTAGTACGCAACGAGTGCAGCACCTAATGCCCCTCCGGCATCACCAGAAGCCGGTTGAATCCATATCGAATCAAAAATTTTATCCCGTAAAATTTTCCCATTGGCTACACAATTCAACGCGACGCCGCCGGCAAGACAAAGATTTTTTTCTCCGGTCATTTCCTTTGCGTGATGGACAATTTTTACCATCACCTCTTCAGTGACTACTTGGATCGAAGCCGCGAGATCCATTTCTCGCTGAGTAAGAGGAGATTCGGGTGTACGTGGAGGACCGTCAAACAACATCGAAAATTTATCGTTGGTCATGGTCAAGCCAACGGCATAATTAAAATACTCCATGTTCATCGCAAATGAGCCGTCATCTCGCAGATCAAGAAGATTGTCATAAATGGTCTTCACATACTTTGGCTCTCCATAAGGTGCCAAACCCATTACTTTATATTCGCCAGAATTTACTTTAAAACCGGTAAAGTAAGTAAATGCTGAATACAAAAGCCCAAGTGAGTGCGGAAAATGTTGTTCTTCCAGAACAGTTACTCGATTGTTTTCTCCAATAGCAATGGATGTTGTGGCATATTCGCCAACTCCATCAATTGTCACGATGGCAGCGTGTTCAAACGGGGACGGGAAAAAAGCAGATCCGGCATGAGACTCATGGTGTTCGGTAAAAAGAATTTTCCCCTCGTACTGCAGTTCAGCCGCAATGTGATCGGATAACCATAATTTGTCCTTTAACCAGACCGGCATTGCCATCATAAACGAACGAAGGCCTTGGGGAGCAAAAGCAAGATAGGTTTCAAGCAAACGATTGAATTTTAAGAATGGTTTATCGTAAAAAACTACCGCATCAAGATCAGCAACTGTGCATTGAGCCTGTTTCAGACAAAATTCCGCAGCGTGCGTAGGAAATCGTTCATCATGTTTTTTTCGGGAAAAGCGTTCCTCTTGTGCCGCAGCAATAATTTCTCCATCGCGAATGAGACAAGCCGCCGAGTCATGATAAAATGCAGAGAGTCCGAGAATTGTCATAGAGTAACTTACATTTTGCGAGATTTTTTACGAACATTTTCCATAAACGAATATACGACTATTCCGCTGATTCCACAGAAAATTGCTCCGATCAAAATTGCACCCCGTACTCCCAATCCTTCAGCAATAACTCCGATCAACAAACTTCCGAATGGAAAACTTCCCTGAAAAATAAGCGAGTACAATCCCATCACTCTTCCGCGTAAATGGTCGGGCACGCGTTTTTGAATGGAGGCATTTGCTGTTGCAAAAAATGCAACGAGTCCCATTCCGACTCCGACTAAACTCATCACCGATAATGAAACATTATACGACAGCGCAAAAATAGAAACCGAAATGACAAACACGATGACGCCCGTATAGATAAATGTGCGCGCTTGGATTCTCCCCTCAAAAGTTGCAACAGCAACCGCACTGATGAACGCCCCTATACCAACGGCTGTCAATAAATTTCCAAGTCCAACTGCACCGATTTTTAAAACTTCTTCAGCAAAAACCGGAAGCAGCACCGAGTACGACCAACCAAATAATGTCATAATTGCAACAAGCGTTAAGAGTGCAACAAGAACAGTTTCGGATCGAATGTAACGCATACTTTCTTTCAGCGAAGCCAAAACGTTTATTTTTCCGGTTTGTTCTTTTTTCACTTCAACAATCTTCATTTGGTATAAACTCACAATCACCGCAAGGAAAGAAATTGCATTAAAGATAAAACACCATTCAAGACCGAATGCAGAGATTACAATGCCGCCAATTGCGGGGCCGATAATTCTTGCCATATTAAAAGTAGCGGAGTTCAACGCAATAGCATTGGTAAGGTTTTCCTTACCGACCAATTCGACAATGAACGATTGGCGTATGGGAATATCGAAGGCATTGATAATTCCCAACAAAACGGCAAGGACAGCAAGGACCTCAACAGTAATTACATTTAGGTACAGCAAGCCTGCAATAAGTACCGCCTGACCGAGAGAAAGGATTTGCGTAATGATGACAAGATTTCTCTTCGACATCCGATCCGCAAGTGAACCGGCGTAGAGGGAGAAAAAAACCACAGGAATATTTTGGAAGAACCCGATCGCACCCAGCCAGGCAGATGAACGGGTTAATTGATACACAAGCCATTGCTGACCCATGATCTGCATCCAGCTTCCGATCAAAGAAAATAATTGACCGGTGAAAAATAGACGGTAATTTCGATGACGAAGCGAACGGAATGTTGGAATGGATGAGATGCGATCGACAACAGTACCCATCGTTACTTGCTGTTTGCCAAAGATATGCTGTAAAATTTGAACCGAAGATAAAGTAGCACGTACACCGCCGCACCAACAGTATCAGCAACCCAATCAAAAAATTCTGTCGAACGGCCGGGCGTAAAGAGCTGGTGATATTCGTCAGAAATTCCAAATACAGATGTCAAAATTAATGCGATCCAAAGGCTTCTGGATTGCAAAAATTTATTTCCTTGGAAATGAAACGCGATATGGAGAAACCAACAAAGAACAAAAAAAACTCCGGCATGAATCACCTTGTCAGAATAATGCACTAAACTTGGAAGTTTGATCGCTGGTATTGATGAGACCGTGAAGATAAAGAGCGCCCATGCAATGGCCGGAAGTTGAAACTGAAAAAAAGAAACGAGTTTTGATTGATTCATTGTACTATTGTCCGCATGATTGTTGGTAAAAATTTAATTAGATCGCCGGCAATTATTCCGTGCATTCCGATTTTTTTGGCGGCGACGTCGCCGGCTTTCCCGTGAAGATAGACGCCGCAGACTGCAGCCGCCATCCCACTGAGCTGCTGTCCCATCATTGAAGCGATAATCCCCGCGAGAACATCTCCTGTTCCTGCCGTCGACATCCCCGGATTGCCAGTCGGGTTTACAAAAATATCCCTTGAGGATGTCGCAATAATTGTTGGAGCTCCTTTTAAGACGAGAGTAACGTTATATTGTTCCGCAAATTGCCCTGCAAGAGAGAATTTATTTTTTTCGATCTCAGATGATGAAATACCGGACAATCTTGAAAATTCTCCGACATGAGGAGTCAGCACGATCTGTTTAGATTTCCATCTCTTCAAAATTCTATTGTCATTTGCGATTGCATTCAATCCATCAGCATCTATCACAATCGGTTTAGAGCATGTTGTCAGAACATCACGGACCAATTGTTGCGTTTCTTTATTTTGAGACACACCACATCCCAAAAGGACAACATCTGCCCATTGTATTCTTTTTTCAATTTCCTTTTTTGCACCAAGGGCAAGAGTTCCTTCATCGGTCGACGGTAAACCAAGCGGCATCACCTCAAGCGTTCGTTTTGCCACAATGGGATATTCTGATTCAGGAATTCCAAGAATCACTTGTCCAGCACCGCTCCGCATTGCACTTTGTGATGAGAGTAATGCCGCGCCTGTCATTCCTTTCGAGCCGGCTAGGATAAATATTTTCCCGACAGAATGTTTATGACTGTTTGAATGTCGTGTCGGAATAATTTCTTTTACATCACTCTCTTCAACAAGAAAAATATTTGATGAAACACGGTTCGACGCCTTTGCCGGGATTCCGATATCGGTAACAATAATATTTCCGGTATATTCCTTCGCTCGCCGTTGATAAAACCCAAGTTTTGGATGAGACAAAGTCACCGTAAAATGTGCCTTTACTGCTTCTGCCTCAACTTCACCGGATTCTCCATTCAATCCAGATGGAATGTCAACCGCAACAACTGTTGCCTTTTTTTGAACATTGATCCACTGAGCAGCTTGAAAGTATGTTCCGTTCAGCGCTCCGTGAAAAGAAGTTCCAAACATCGCATCCACAATCACATGATATATTTTCGTCTCTTTGAAAAAATCATCACATTGAACAACGCGAATCTGTTTGGACAATCTTCCAAAAGTATGCTTTGCATCCTCACTCATCGCAGACGGCTTTCCCATCATCACAACGGTCACTATTGCATCTCGCTCCTGCAAAATTCGGGCAACGACAAATCCGTCTCCGCCATTATTTCCAATCCCACAAAACACAACAACATTTTTGTTTTTGACAGTAAGTTGTCGTTGAATTTCATCGGCCACACAGCAGCCTGAATTTTCCATCAACGTAAGAGACGGAACACCAAGTTTGTTTATTGCAAACTCGTCGGTCTTTTTCATTTGTTGTGGAGAAAAAATCTCAATCATATTGGACTTTCAAAAAACAAAAAACCGTCCTGCCTCTTTTCGATGCGGACGGTTTTTACATCAGAAGCATTCATCTAAAATATCGATTTCATCAGATTAAGAACAAGTGATGGAAAAACGCCAAGGAGAATAATCCCAATGGCGGACAATACAACAGATGCAAACGATATCTTTGAAACAACTGGAACAGATGCATCTGCCGTCTCTCTAAAATACATATATACCACAACTCGCAAATAATAATATGTAGAGAACAAACTTGTCATGACGCCAAGAATGGCAAGCCATGTTAAATGAGATTGCACGGCGCTGGCAAAAAGATAATACTTTCCTACAAACCCTGCAAACGGCGGAACGCCGGTCAGTGAAAACATAAACATCGACAGCATCGCTGACAATGCAGGTTTTCGTCTTGCAAGTCCTGCATAATCTTCATACGAAAGGTTGCCACCAGTTTCACTTTCAAGCATTGAGATGACGCCGAAAGCGCCAAGGTTTGTCAGCGCATACGATACCAAATAAAAAGTAATCCCCTGCTGTCCAAGGGGTGAACCCGAAGCAATTCCGATCAACATATATCCGGCATGGGCAATGCTTGAGTATGCAAGCATGCGTTTCAAATTTTTTTGAGCAAGCCCGAACCAATTTCCAATAAGCATGGAAGCAGCGGCAAGCCCTGCAATGAGAGCCGTTAATTTTGGATCGTGCATGCTCATTGGAATAGAAAAGGCAAGAATGAAAGATGAAAATGCTGCAGCTTTTCCTCCGGTGGACATCAATGCGGTAACAGATGTTGGTGCACCTTCGTACACATCGGGCACCCACATGTGAAATGGAACTGCTGCAACTTTAAATCCAAAACCAATTAAGATCAATCCCCATCCGATGACATGAAGCGGGTCGCCGAATGCCTGCGGGTATTGAGCTGCAATGCGCAAAAGATTTGTGGTTCCTGTTGTTCCGTAGATGAGAGCAATACCATATAATAGAAATCCGGTGGCAAAGGCACCCAGCAAAAAATATTTTAAAGCTGACTCATTGGAGGAAAGTTTCGAACGGAAAAATCCGGCAAGCACATAAAAACAGACAGACATGATTTCGAGTCCGAGGAAAATAGTAATCAGGTCGCCGGCTGAGCCCATCATCATCATTCCGATTGCGGAGAAGGTGACGAGAATGTAATACTCACCTAAATGGGACTGTTCTTTTTCGAGGTATGGAAGGGCAAGCACCAAGGAGAATAATGTAATTACTAAAAAGAGAATACTGTAAAAGCTGGCGTACCCTCCGACCAGAAGCATATCGGAAAACGCTGTTTGATTCAGCGGGAAAATATACACGGCAAATAGTATACTGATGAATATCCCTACCATACATACGGCCAACACAATCTTTTGCGAATTCTTAAATATCGAATTCACAATAATGGCGAGAAGTGAAAAAACCGAAAGCGTGAGTATCGGCGACGCACCAAGTAAATCTGTCAACGAGAAAAATTCCATAATAAAATCTTATTGTTATCAGTGAAAAAAGAAAAACCAAACCACGATATAGATCGGCAATAGAATCGGCAGCGAGTATCGAATGATGTATCCAAAAAACGACGGCATTTCGACTCCGCTCTGCTCAGCAATTGATTTTACCATAAAATTTGGCCCGTTGCCGATGTAAGTCATTGCTCCAAAAAATACCGCCGCAATCGAAACTGCCTGTATGTACCACCAATGAGCTTGAAGAAATATCTGCATGTGTTGCGGATCTTCAAGATTCAAGTGAAACAATCCGAACGATGCCGCTAAGAAACTTAAATACGTCGGCGCATTATCCAACACCGAAGAAAGCGCGCCCGTCATCCAATAAAACTGTTCCACCCGCACGATGCCGAGTTGATGCACATTAAGCGTGAGCCAATCTAACGCCGGCATCATCGTGGCAAAAATTCCAAGAAACAAAATTGCAACCTCTTTGATCGGAATAAAATTGAAGTTATTTCGATCGTGAATTTTTTTGCTTGTGGTGTAATACGACCCTGCCGCTGCCGCAGTCATGATTGCTTCACGCACCCCGACCGGATTTTCAATAAAGACAGCAACCAAAATTGCCAAGAGAAATCCAAGATTTTGCAATCCTTCAAACGCCGCCTTTTCACCCTCTTCTTCTACTTTGTGTTGAAGCGAAGCACTTCGCTTTCGAAAATCCCGAGTGTCAATGACATAAAAAATCATCAATAAAACACTAACAACGATCAACCACTTCAGCCAGACGTATTGGGCAAACCAAAAGAAAGGAATCCCTTTCAGGTACCCAAGAAACAACGGCGGATCTCCAATTGGTGTTAACGCACCGCCAACATTGCTCACCAGAAAAATAAAAAAAACAATGTGGTAAGATCGGATGTGGTATTTATTCGTTCGAATATACGGACGAATCAACAACATCGAAGCACCGGTAGTACCGACAATATTTGCTATCAAAGAACCAAACCCAAGAAGAATCACATTTGCCAGCGGTGTTGCCTTCCCTTTGAGCCGGATGTGAATTCCACCGGAGACGACAAACAATGATCCAAGAAGAGCGATAAAACTTATATACTCATGCAACGTGGTTACAACACGCGTCAAATTATGAACGCCAAGGAGGTAATACACAACCACTACTAATCCAAGGGACACAGACACCGCAGGATAATTTTTCTCCCACCATCGCTTGTTGATAAACGGTGCAACGGCAATCGTCACGAGCAAAAGCACAAAAGGCACAATCATCACTGGATCAACAGGAACAATCTCGACACCGGAATCAGCAGACATTGGCGATGCTCCGATTAACAACAAAAAAATTTACTTTGCCGATAATCCCGGCATCTGTGTTACACCACTCTTTGCATTTTGCATCTGTATCACAATTTTTTTCGATTGTGGTGCTGTTTGCCTCATAAATGTTGAAGGATAAACGCCAATCCAAACGATGAACAGAAGCACCGGAAGTAGCAATCCGATTTCTCGCTTCCCTAAATCAATTAACGATTCATTTTCTGCATGCGTTACTTTCCCGAAGAACACACGCTGGCACATCCATAGCATGTACACTGCTGAAAAGACAACACCGGTTGCAGCAAAAGCTGTGTACACCGGTGAATTCAAAAATTGCGAACCAAACGATCCGAGCAGGATCAAAAACTCGCCGACAAATCCGTTTAAACCGGGAAGTCCGATTGAAGAAAATGTCACGATCATAAAGATCGTCGAAAATATCGGCACTGTTCGTGCCAATCCGCCAAAATTTGAAATCTCTCTTGTATGGCGGCGGTCATAAATCATCCCGACAAGCAAGAAGAGAGCTCCTGTGGAAAGTCCATGGTTGACCATTTGAATGATTGCCCCCTGCATCCCTTCTTCGGTCATTGAAAAAATTCCGAGCACGATGAATCCCATATGACTCACCGATGAGTAGGCCACAAGTTTTTTTATATCGGTCTGTACCATTGCCACGAGTGCGCCGTAAATAATTCCAATAACGGATAACACTGCCATGAGCGGAGTAAATTGGAACGATGCTTGTGGAAATAGCGGTAGACAAAATCGAATGAGACCGTACGTTCCCATCTTCAGCAGAACGCCGGCAAGAATAACTGAACCTGCCGTTGGCGCCTGCACGTGTGCATCAGGCAGCCACGTATGGAATGGAAAGAGAGGAACTTTAATGGCAAACGAAAGTGCAAATGCCAAGAACATCCAGATCTGAATATTCATTGGAATAGATGGTGCGATGGCGTAAAGCTTTTGAAGATTTGTGGTAAAATATCCGCCGGGCAATGTTGACGCATAGTAGCCAAGCCATAAAATAGCAATCAGCATCAGCAAGGAACCTGCCATTGTATAGATAAAGAACTTTACTGCAGCATAAATTTTATCCTTACCTCCCCAAATTCCGATAATGAAATACATCGGAATCAGCATGGCTTCCCAAAAAACATAGAACAGGAAAAGATCGAACGCCAGAAATACACCAAGCATACCAACTTCAAGCAACAGCATGAACACAACATATTCTTTCAAACGATCGGTGATCGATTCCCATGATGCGATAAGAGCAAGCGGTGTAAGGAATGTTGTTAGGACTACAAGCAGAATCGAAAAACCGTCAACACCGACGAAGTAGGAAATGTCCAGACCGGAAATCCACGGAAGCTGTTCAACAAATTGCAATTGTGTATTGGCGGCATCAAATGCAAAATACACAAGAAGCGATAATGCAAAAGTGACAACTGAAGTCGCTATACCAATTGCCTTAATCCAGATTTGTTTTTCTTTATTGATGAAGAACAACAATACAATTCCGACAAGCGGAGAAAAAAGAACGTATGAAAGAATGTTTTGCATATTTCTATTTAATTATCAGGATTTTCAAGATTACAGATTCATCAGAACTATTATCGTCAGCATGTTGATAATCTTGACAATAGTGAAAATCTTTATTTATCTAATCATCAGCCAGCCGAGCACGAATAAAATTCCGGCAACAAACACCACGGCGTAACTTTGCACCAC